>DBSW01000179.1:0-13115 GCA_002306745.1 Dehalococcoidia bacterium UBA1332
GCCGCTTTTTCTGTAGTGCTTGCAGTGGTCATTATTAGCTTGATGACCGTGTTCGAACGTGATACTTCTGATCCTCTTTACGTCGCTGGGCGAACCTTATGGATTCGGGCTGAAGAACCTAAACAGCAACAATACATCACATACTCCGGTCAAGACGGCAATGGCAATGTCTATAACTGGGCTATGAAGCCTTCAGACGAATCGAATAATGAACTGACTTATGTTAAGGTGACGTTGATTAACCAAACATCTGGAACGGTTAATTTGGTTGTTGATGAGAATTCGGTCAAGCTACTCGATGGTGATCGGGTAACTTATAAACCTATTAACACTATTGAGAGTGCATATACAGCAGAACGTGCTCCACAATACAACGTTCCTGGATTTGTGCCACTTTGGGGCAGTGTGAAACTGAACGAAGGTGAATTGGTAAGTGGAATGATGGTATTCGAAATGCCACGTGGGAGCACTTTCTCTGAGCTTCGATGGACATCATCTGATTCTGCTTCAATTAAATACCAGTAATAACAACTTAGAATTTATTTCCCTCCGATTTGATCCTTGTACGGGTTAGAATCGCGTTAGCATGCCAATTACTCCTGAATCACCTGCAGAATCTTCGACTGCAAATAGAGCCAATTCTCGGAAACAGTCGAGTAAGAAGAAAAAATCGTCCGGGAAGAAGCTTTCGCCTGGTCGACGTCAATTCTTGGAATTCAAATCCAAATATCCTGATTCTTTACTGCTTGTTCGTATGGGCGATTTTTACGAAGCTTTTGATGACGATGCACATATCTTGTCAGAAGTTTTAGGCATTGCTCTTACTGCGCGGGAATCTGGAGCCGGCGGTAAGGCGCCGTTGGCCGGTATTCCGCATCATTCTCTTGAAAATCATCTCGGTACATTAGTGCAAGCTGGACTAAAAATTGCTATCGCCGAACAAACTAGCGACCCCGCGAAATCACGTGGTCTCGTAGATCGTGCAGTGGTCCGTGTTGTCACACCTGGAACAGTGTTAGAACCAGCCTTACTTGATCAGAGTTCTAACAATTTTCTTGCCTCCGCTGTATCAAATAATGGGCGTTCAGGTCTCGCATACGTCGACATATCGACGAGTGAATTCGTAGCCATAGAATTCTCTTCGCTAGATTTACGAGACGAAATTATTAGACTGGCACCCGCTGAGTTGATTGCTGATGCAGAATCTCAAGGATTGCTTGCCTCATATCGAGAATCAAAAATAACGATCCGCTCTCTTGATGAATCTCGACTCGATACCGAGCTTTCGGCTGCGAGATTAATGGAACATTTCAAAGTTAAATCACTCGAGGCATTTGGTTGTGTAGATAAACCTCTGGCTATTGTTGCCGCGTCTTCTGTTCTAGATTTTGTGGCGGATACTCAATTTGGATCCATTCCGCAAATCACCTCGTTGAGATCGGATTCTCTAAGTTCATACATGAAACTTGATCAGAAGGCGCTCCGCGATTTGGAAGTTTTCACTTCTTCGGCCGACCATTCTGATGCTCCAACTCTTTACCGAACTTTGAATTTTTCAAAAACTGCAATGGGTGCAAGAACGCTTAGATCGTTTCTGAATCGCCCTCTTTTGAAGCCGGAAGATGTGCAACGACGTCAACAAGTAGTTGCTGCTTTTCATGAAAATCAGACTGCCCGTACTCGTATACAAGATCTTTTAAGTAAAGTTTCTGATCTGGAGAGACTTACTAATCGGATACGTACCCATACTGCGAATCCAAGAGATCTAGCTTCACTACGAACAGCTCTATCTGTGATCCCTGCATTGATAAACGAGCTACCAGACAACGTTACACCCGGTGGTAGTGTTGTTGGGAAGCTTTATCCATCCATAGAAACCGTCGAATTACTCAAGGTTTCAATTGATGATGATCCATCTATAACGGTAGGTGAAGGTTCAGCTATCAAAAAAGGATTCAACGAAGAACTGGATGAGGTACGTGCTCTTTCTGGTGATACACGTTCGCGAATAGCAGAACTAGAATCTTTTTACCGTGAATCGACTAGTATCAAAAGCCTGAAAATCGGTTACAACCGGGTTTTTGGTTATTACCTTGAAGTTAGCAAAGTGAACATCCACCTAGTTCCCGACACGTTCGAACGACGGCAAACTCTGGTGAATGGTGAACGCTTCATCACTCCAGAATTGAAAGATCTGGAGTCCAAGATATTGACAGCGAGAGATCGGATCAGTGAGCTTGAGCGCACATTGTTTTTAAAAATATGTGATGAACTCGCGCATCACAGTGATCGTATTATGGAAACTGCTAAAACGATAGGTGTTCTAGACGCGCTTATTTCTATGGCTCAAGCAGCGGCTCAAAATGGTTGGGTACGTCCGTTTGTTGATGGTGACACTGAACTCGAAATTGAAAATGGTCGTCATCCAGTTGTGGAATCCGCACTTGGGCCAGGGCGTTTCGTGCCTAACGACGTAGCACTATCAAATTCGCTACGTCAAGTAATGATTATCACCGGACCAAACATGTCAGGTAAGTCGACATATATACGTCAGGTAGCTGTTTTGGTTTTGTTGGCTCAGGTTGGTAGTTTCATTCCCGCTAAAAAAGCTCGCATAGGTGTCGTGGATCGAATTTTTACACGAGCTGGACTATCTGACGACATCTCGGGTGGTCAGTCGACTTTTATGGTTGAGATGGTTGAGACCGCCTCTATTCTTAATCAGGCGACGAATCGATCACTCGCTGTTCTGGATGAGATTGGTAGGGGAACATCGACTTACGATGGTCTCGCTATTGCAAGATCCGTCGTTGAACATATTCACAATTCACCTAAACTTGGTTGCAAAACTCTTTTCGCCACTCATTATCATGAGCTGACCGAACTTGCAGATCAATTGGCACGTGCACATAATCTGCGGGTTGCTGTTACGGAAGAAAATGGTGAAGTTGTTTTTCTACACGAGATTATCTCAGGTGGTGCAGATCGTTCATATGGTGTGCATGTTGCGCGTTTAGCAGGAATGCCAGGACAAGTTGTAAGCCGGGCATGGGATCTACTTAATGAATTAGAAAATAGCGGTGGCAACCGAATCAAACCCACAGGGGTACAATTACAGATGTCGTTTTACGAATCTGAATCTAGGCTTGACGTCCTCGAACATATCAAGGATCTAGATATTGCCAATATGACTCCTGTTGAAGCTATGAATGCACTTGTTCAGATCCAAGAAAAGATAAACCCTAGTGATAGCTAATTTGACCCGTTAGTTTCTATACATTCCAACCTTTGATTGAAATTCGTTGTAGCATGCCCGTAAGTCTTTAATCGTTTTGTCTCTGTAATCGCTAAGATTCTTATTCGGAGGTTGGAATGGAACTCGGGTTTTTTACTATGCCCTTGCACCCGCCTGGAGCTAATCACGCGGATACCCTTGAGGCTGATCTTGAACAGCTAGTCTATTTAGATCAACTCGGTTATTCTGAGGCATGGATAGGCGAGCATTACACAGCGGAATGGGAAAACATCCCTGCACCCGATCTTCTGATCGCTCAGGCACTTGGAGTGACTTCTCAAATTAGGCTTGGCACGGGTGTTACCTGTATGCCTAATCATGATCCTTTTTATATCGCTCATCGGATAGCACAGCTCGACCAGATGTCACGTGGACGAATCAATTGGGGAATCGGTTCTGGTGGATTCCCTGGCGACCTGCACGTTAACGGATTTGATCCAAAGTCTGGTGACAATAGGAAAATGACTAGAGAAGCTGTAGAAGTTGTACTTCAGCTATGGAAAAATCCAGAACCCGGTAATTACAAAAGCGCATGGTGGGATTTCAATATTCCTGAACCTGAAGGCGACATAGCTTTACGTGTCCACCTCAAACCGTATCAGGAACCTCATCCACCTATAGGAGTAGCTGGAGTTTCACCAAAGTCAGAGACGCTTGCGATGGCGGGGCGCCGTGGTTGGTTGCCAATGAGTATCAACTTCGTACCAGAACCGATGTTGCGATCCCACTGGCTTGCGGTTGGGGAAGGTGCTTCGAGCGCCGGAACATCTGCTGATCGTAAAAACTGGCGAATATCACGTGAAGTTATTGTTGCTGATTCCAGTAAAGAAGCACGTAAACAGGCGCTTACTGGAACTCTCGCTAGAGATATGGAAGGGTACTTTCTTAGGCTGTTGCCACGTTCAAATATGCTCGGAATATTGAAAATCGATCCTAATATGCCGGATTCAGATGTCACACTCGACTATCTGGTTGACAACATTTTCCTTGTTGGTTCGCCGGAAGAGGTAGCTGATAAGGTGATGTCTTTGCAAGAATCTGTTGGTGGCTTTGGCACTTTGTTGGCAATGGGTCATGAGTGGGATCCCAAAGGTTTTTGGGAGACATCTATGGCTCTGCTAAAAAATGAAGTCATGCCAAAGCTTAATGTTTGATTAATGGTCGTATTTGTTGTCTTGAATCCGCTGATTAATCGAGGCGACTAGATAATTTTAGGTTCCAACAAACTTTCTACTTTGAGGCACGTCTCTTCCAGGTCAATTTTGGAGTTTGATTTTTGATAAATATTCAAGTCTTGCAAGTTGGACCACTGTCGACGAATTGTTATGTATTGAGTGATCCAGAGACAAATCAGTGTTTGATTATTGATCCAGGAGGGGATGCGGAATGCATCCAAGACTACTTAGACACCCATGGCATCAATCCGCAGGTCATACTTGCTACACATTCACACGCTGACCACACAGGCGCAGTGAAAATCCTTGTAGAGCGGTATGGCAGTCAATTCATGATTGGACTAGGTGACGTAGGTTCAGTTAACCGGCAAATGGATTGGCTAGTTAGCATGATCGATGGTTTTCAAGACCCTCCACAACCGGATAAGAAGCTTGAGCATCGCGATAAATTTGATGTCGGTGGTATTAGCGTTGAAGTGTTGTCTACCCCTGGACATACTCCTGGAAGTAGCTGTTTTTTAGTAGGCGATAATGTATTCACAGGTGATACTTTGTTCAGAGAGTCTATAGGTCGCTTTGATTTTCCTGGCGGCAGCGAGGCACAAGAGATAGAAAGCATTAAAAACATTTTGTTTGCGCTAGATGATGAGACAGTTGTTTTTCCTGGCCACGGGCCGTCTACCTCTATTGGACATGAAAAACTTGCCAATAGTTTCGTACGCTAGAAGGTGTCAATGTATGCATCAGGGCCAGAATCGACTAGATTCTGGCCCTGATTGATTTGAATAGCTATTTAGGTAACCGCCTAAACGAATAGTGGTCCAAAAATTAGTGACACCACAGCCATGAGCTTCAACAGAATGTTGATTGCAGGACCGGAAGTATCTTTGAAAGGATCTCCTACTGTGTCACCGGTTACAGCTGCGGCATGAGTGTCTGATCCCTTACCTCCGTAATTACCCAGTTCGACGAATTTCTTTGCGTTGTCCCATGCTCCACCAGCGTTCGCCATGAAAATAGCAAGTAGGAACCCTGACACAATTGAACCTGCTAGCATGCCACCAAGAGCGGCAGCACCCATGACGGCTCCAATGGCGATCGGCGCGATGATTGCGATCATTCCTGGGACGATCATTGCTTTCAGTGATCCTTCGGTGCTAATGGCAACTGCTCTAGCGGCATCTGGCTTAACACCTTCTTGCCCTTCCCGTAGGCCCGGTATTTCACGGAACTGACGTCTTACTTCTTCGATCATTGATCCAGCCGCAGTACCAACTGCTTGCATGGTAAGTCCAGAGAATAGGAAAGGTAGGAGCCCTCCTATAAGTGTTCCTATAAGAACTTTAGGCTGCATCAGGTCAAGTTCAGTGACCCCGGTCACAAATCCGTAAGCCACTAGAAGTGCCAGGGCTGTCAGCACAGCGGACCCAATGGCAAAACCTTTACCAGTGGCGGCAGTAGTGTTTCCAAGGGCATCCAGAGCATCAGTCCGTTCTCGTACTTCAGGGTCAAGGTGAGCCTGTTCTGCGATTCCACCTGCGTTATCTGCTACAGGACCGTAAGCATCAGTTGCTAGAGTGATTCCCAATGTGGAAAGCATACCTACCGCTGCGAGACCGATTCCGTAGAGTCCCGCAAGATCGTTAGCAATATAGATACCAACAGCGATCGCTACCGCCGGGATAACTGTGCTGTAGAGACCGATAGCGATACCAGCGATAATCGTTGATGGGTGCCCCGTCTCTGATTGCTGAGCAATCCATTTCACTGGATTGAACTCCCACGATCCTATTTTTAGCCCTTCATAGGAAGTAAACCACTCTGTTGAAGTTCCGATTACCTGTCCAACTATGATGCCTGTTACGACGACCCAGAAAAGATCGAATTCCAGATTTTCGTTCATGTTTATATATACGGCTGTACCGATTAACGAAAGTGCGCCAGCTCCGAAGATACCGTATCTAAGGGTCCAGAGAAGTTTGCCCATATCCGCGTTGTCACCGGTTCGAACTAGGAACATGCCGAGAATCGACGAAATAATTCCAACCCCTGCGATTACAAGCGGTAGTATCGCCCTTGAGGCATCTACATCGAATTCTAGGCTTTCGATAACACCGGTTGAGGTAACGGTGAAAAATGCCAACGAGATGGTGGCGATGATCGAGCCCACGTAAGATTCAAAAAGATCAGCACCCATACCGGCTACGTCTCCGACGTTATCTCCTACATTGTCAGCAACCACGGCAGGGTTTCTTGGGTCGTCTTCGTCGAGTCCAGCTTCTACCTTTCCAACTAAGTCAGCACCAACGTCAGCGGCTTTGGTATATATTCCTCCACCCACACGCGCAAACAATGCGATAGATGACGCGCCGAATCCAAATCCAGCGATTACATTTGGGTTCTCGAACACAATCCATAGAACAGACACACCAACGATACCTATACCTACTACTGTCAGTCCCATAACTGCGCCAGTGCTGAATGCAACTTGAAGTGCCTTGTTGAGGCCAGTTTGGGCTGCAGTTGCAGTTCTAGTATTTCCTCTGACAGCAATGCTCATACCGATAAAACCGGCGAGCCCGGAGCCAATTGCCCCTAGAAGGTAGGCGATTGCAGTCCATGGACCTTGAGAGGTCATTGCACCACCCTCGCCGAGTCCTTTAATTGTGGCATTGTCGAGAATGTTGTAGTCGATAAAAAGCGCTAATACTGCGAAAATAATGACTACAAATACAGCAAGTATCGAATATTCCTTTCGAAGGAATGCAGCCGAACCTTCCTGTATGAGTTCCCCAATAGCAACAACCTCCTGTTTGCCTTGAGATTGACGCAGTACTCGCATCGCGAGAAGAGCAGCTGTAACAAGCCCTACCCCTCCTGCTGCGATTGCAAGGAAGATGGATTCCATTTGATTTTCTCCGGAATAAAAAATCCTTCGGCGACTTGTGTTAGTGCCTAGGGAATATAGGTATTTGATGATGGGAAATCAGAGCGCCGAATCGTCGTTACGAAGAAGCACCCTGATTATTACCAAATTTTATCGGACCAAAGCATGCTAGCGTTGGCCGATTTATCAGTCAACGAAATTCGTAACGGATTGCAAGCATTGATCTCCACGGAGACTCTCATCGGAGTTAAATCCGTGAATTCTTAAGGACGCGGGCAAGGCGGTTTTTTGGTTATACCTAATGGGTCGGTTTGCATTTATAAATCTGCAATAGCGCTAGCGGTGCTTTATCATGCTACAAACCGACAGATCAAAATGTGGCAACCATTTGCAAATATCGAGGGATCACATGTCAGTAAATTGGCCTTCACAAAATGAACTTCTAAGTTGGCTAAAAAAAGATCTTAATAACTGGGGTCGATGGGGTGCAGACGATCAAAAAGGTACCTTGAATCATCTGTCAGAAAAAAAAACGCTTCAAGCAATAAATATGGTTGAAGAAGGTACTTTAGTAAGTTGTGCACGGCCAATCGAATTTGAGGCCGCTGTAGATGTGCCGAAACCCCCTCAACATTTTATGGTCTCCGCAGGCGATACGTATCGTCCAGGAGAGCTTCATGACCGTGAAGTCGCTATGGATTACTTCGGATTGATATTTCATGGTCACACAGTGACTCATATAGATAGTCTTGCCCATTTTTTTTGGGAAGGTCAAACATATAACGGTCGTCCGTCGACTGTGGTCAGCACTTTAGATGGCGCGACAGAATTCGATGTTATGCCGGCGACAGGGGGTATTATGACGAAAGCTGTATTGGTGGATGCTCCTCTGCTCAGAGACGTTGAATATATCGAGCGTGGAGATGGTGTTGGCCTTTCTGACATATATAGCGCTGAGCAGGAACAAGGCATAAACGTGGAAAACGGTGACGTCATATTGCTTAGAACAGGTCAGTTGGGACGACGGGCTATCACAGGCCCTGTAGATATCGCTACTGGCGGATCGTCCGGGCCTTCTCCTGACATACTCCCATTCCTTCACGAACGTGGGGTTGCGGTAATGGGTTCTGACACGGGAAACGATGTAGCTCCGAATCCTTATGAAAGATTCACGAATCCGGTTCATCAGGTGGGAATTGTGGGTCTTGGTCTTTGGATTCTAGATAATGCTTGGCTTGATGATCTTGCCGCGGCGTGTAAAAAACGCGGTCGCTGGGAATTTGCGCTGTCGATATTGCCTTTGAAGATGCCTACTGTGACTGGGTCACCAGTTAACCCAATGGCTATTTTCTAGTATTACTGCGTACAGTCTTACTGGTTACATATTATCTAGGAATCGAACTTAAGCTACTCGCTTTGGCCTAATACTTTCATAACGGGTTTAAAGCTGCGCCTGTGAATTCGGCATGCACCTTTTTTGATCAATGCATTCATGTGAAATGCTGTGCCATACCCTTTATGTGATGCAAAACCGTATCCGGGGTAATCTTCTTCGAAAACTTCTGTCATGAGCTGATCTCGTGTTACCTTGGCAATAATTGATGCAGCGGCTACGCTTTGACTAATCGAATCTGCTCGCGTCATGACTGTTTGAGGTATTTTAAGAGCGCTAAGTTCAATCGCGTCTATGATCAGATTATCCGGTTGTGGATCAAGTTTAGCGATCGCTCTTGTCATCGCTAGTTTTGTAGCAGGTAATATTCCGATCGCATCTATTTCACTGGCTGTGCATTCTCCGATACCGTAAGTCACGCACCATGTGGTCAACCACTTAAACGCTTTGTTGCGTTGAATCACCGATAATTTTTTGCTGTCATTGATAATCGATCGATATTTTAAAGGAACTGGGCCAGGTAGGATCACAGCTGCGGCCATAACTGGTCCGGCGAGAGTACCTCGTCCAACTTCGTCCACACCCGCGATTGATTCATGGCTTCCGTTAGATATTTTGGATTCAATCGAATAGCTAGGTAAAAGCCTTTTTCTTTTTGTCAAAAATATAAAACTTTCTATTGACGACTAGAATCACCTACCACCTATACGTTGCCAGTGATGTATGTCCCTATATATTCGTTGATTGTGAATTTAGGCGTTATCCGCCGATCGTAGCAATCTATATCGGAATGGGGCGCGATGTTGATGACTTCGATACCAACGCATCAGATTTTGACTGAGACGTTGGCGAATTGTGAGTTTCCGCCAATGAAGTTTCGATTATCCCACCACCTAGGACGACATCGTTTTGATAGAAAACCACTGCCTGTCCGGGCGTAATTGCTCGTACAGGTTGTTTGAATTCGATCTCAACCCCGTTTTTTGTTTTCTGCACGGATGCTGGTGTATTTTGGCCGTTATATCTGATTCGTGCTTCTACATTCACACTATGTTTAGGCGCTGTTCCTGAAATCCAGTTAACTCTAGACGCGTATAGTCGGGTTTTCATTAAGTTTTCTGATGGTCCCACTGTCACCGTTCCCGAATCAGCGTTAATGTCTGTGACATACATCGGACGTGGAGTGCTCTTGAACATTGGGATACGTTTTCGTTGGCCAATGGTGAACGCATGCACACCGTCATGGGAGCCGACCACGTTACCTTCTTGGTCGACTATGTCTCCTGGTGCCTTCTTCTTGAGTCTAGGCTCAATAAATCGATTGTAGTCACCATCCGGAATAAAACATATATCTTGGGAGTCAGGCTTCTCCGCTATCACAAGCCCGAGTTCGTGTGCGACTTTTCTGATTTCATCTTTGGAATATTTTCCGACTGGAAGGGCTAGTCTCGTAAGTTGTTCTTGACTCAGAGTGTAGAGGACATACGATTGGTCTTTGCGGGAATCTGTACCTGCTAAAAGTTGGTATTTATCATTTTCCTTTTGGATTCGCGCGTAATGTCCGGTCGCAACTAAATCCGCGTCCATTAGTTCGGCTCGTTTAACCAGAAACTCGAACTTTAGGCGGTCATTACAAGCAAGGCATGGATGTGGAGTCCTTCCTCGTTCGTACTCAGAAACGAAGTAATCTACGACATGTTGTTGAAATTCCTGTTCAAAGTTGAGAAAGTAGTGTTTTGCTCCAATCGTTCTGCATACCGATCTTGCATCTTCAACGTCTTCTAGAGAACAACACGATTTATTTAGGCGAGCGACCTGTTCGTTCGGGGCAGAGAAAAGGCGCATAGTTACGCCAATTACATCAAATCCATCACGCGCCAATAGGGCAGCGGCTACGGATGAATCAACGCCACCACTCATCGCTACTACAACTCGTTTTTTATTTGGTTTTACTTGCACCATTTTTCCAGACTATCAAACGAAATAAGCAAATATCCTGATTTAGTCGAAACCAGAATTTGCATTCTCTGCTAAACAAAGAACAGTTAATTACCAGAATACCCTTGGATATAATCTAGTTCCCATGGCTGACCATATTGAAACAAAGATAATTAATTCCACCGAGGATGTTGCTCGTGCGGCAGTCGATGAAGCGTCTGAGAAGCTTGGATCTGACATTGTTTTATTGGACACAAACGGAATAAGTAGTTTCTCTGAATTTTTCGTCATAATTAGCGGTGAGACTGACCGACATCTTGATTCAATGGCTGACGACATAGCTCGCCGAGTACGTAAGATGGGTGTTCATGTGACCCATCGTGAGGGATCAGGCAAAGGTGGATGGTTACTGATCGATTTCACAGGGGTGGTCGTACATCTTTTCACTAAGGAACAGCGAGAACATTACGGCCTTGAAGATCTTTGGTCCCGTGCTACTGAAATAGTTCGTATTCAGTAATTAGTTCATCAATCGGTATATCCATTGCATCATTTGAATCTAATAGCACACCGGATGTTTTTCTAACTACTCAACAATCCATGGTTCTGTGGCCCTTTTGTAAGAGAGTAGCTCGGCGTCGCTGAAGAACAGAGAAACCTCTCGGACAGCGTCATCTTCGTTTGCAGAACCGTGAATTAGGTTGCGACCCATGTCTACACCGTAATCACCCCTTATCGTTCCAGGCGCCGAATCAGCAGGATTCGTGGCTCCCATTATCTTTCTAGTGGTCGAAATTGCATCGGGGCCCTCAAGGCATATCGCAATTACTGGTGAGGATGTGATGAACCCGACGAGACCTTCGTAGAAGGGCTTTCCTTTATGTTCACCGTAATGGGTTGCGGCAAGTTCATCTGAAATTTGCATAAGCTTCATCCCGACGATCTTAAGGCCGGTACTTTCAAGTCGACTTATGATTTTTCCGGCGAGCCCACGTTGAACTCCGTCTGGTTTTACAAGGACTAATGTTTGTTCTGTTGTCATTTTTTCTCCGTAAGGGATTTAATGTCGATTTACGATCTAATTGTGCAAAAAAATTGTGATCCCTGTGCATTTTTTGAATCCAAATTACTTATTTTCTAGGATTCGGTTTGCTGATAGATGGTGGTCGTGCGTATATCGGCCGAAGGGATTTGTAAGCCGTCACTTCTCCGTTTCCGAACTTGCGAATGGAAATATCTAGTAATGAGTTTGGTTCACGCGTTGGTAGTGCGGTTAACCGTAAATTTTCTCCATTAACGTGATCAACCATCAACTCAGATGCCTCTCCGCATAACACTGAGTTTGCTTCAAGAATGCTGGCGAGATTTTCGGGAGAACTGACGCCAGATGTGGATTTTTTGATGTTTGAATGACGTGTCCAAGATATCTCATTTCTTCCTGCAGGTAGCAGTGTATAAACATCATTGTGGTTTTCTAGAAGAGAGGACCATGGTTCTAGTTCAATCACATGCGTTGGAACACCCAACACGGGAAGTTGACTCGCGACTGTGAGCCCCAGAGCCGCACTGATTCCTACTCGAACGGCACTAAAACCTCCCGGCCCTAGCGCCACTGCAACATGACTGATTTGACTTGGAGTCAGATTTACGGTGTTTAAAGATTCTACTATTGCCGGCATAAGTTCTCTGCCGTGATTTTGATTTGAACGCCACGATCTTATCGCGCGTTCACCATCTTGATTTTGCACTCCCACGCCAGCAAATCGTGTCGATGTGTCAATTGTTACTAGATTCAAATTACTATTCGCTCGTTTATATAGTTTGCGATTTATGTAGACCTACTGCGCCGTCTAAAGATTCATACACTGCTGCAGACCGGCTTAGTAAATTAGCTGACCTCGGTCCATTCGGCGTGAATGTGATATGACGTTCGTTCTCATCTGATCCGTTTTCAAATCTTAGGTACAGAAAATCATCGGGAAGTACTGAGTGCCCGATCTCTGGCCATTCCACTACCAAAGCTCCATTTGCAAGTCTTTCTTCCAGTGCCAAATCTTCGACCTCTTCCGGTGAACCGAGTCGGTATAGGTCACAGTGATTGATATGAACTCTTCCTGGGTATTCGTTGACTATTACAAATGTTGGACTTCTCGCGGATACAGGGCTCTGGATTGCGTCGGCCAATCCGTGAACCATACGCGTTTTTCCAGCTCCTAGATCACCCGATAGAAAAACAACGTCGCCTATACGAATAGAGTGCCCGATTGCCTGACCTATTCTGACAGTGTCAGATTCGGACATAGACGTAAGCAAAAGCGCAGGAGTTGGGATGTGCTGTTGATTTGCTTTAGACACTGAGGTGATCCCATCCTTTGCGGAGCGCTCTGTAGGGTTTATTGTTTTTATCTACTACCGTTACATGCCCTT
>DBSW01000179.1:13454-13593 GCA_002306745.1 Dehalococcoidia bacterium UBA1332
GTTATCTGAACTTTTGCTGACTTTGCCGATAATGTTGATCGAATTTCTCTCTTTATCATTTAGTTGGGCGAGAGTTGATTTTGACGTTGTAAACACTAATTCGTAGTCCTCACCACCGCCAAGTGCAAAATCTATTGCC
>DBSW01000170.1 GCA_002306745.1 Dehalococcoidia bacterium UBA1332
ATAATTTTTTTTGCGTATTTTGACGACTGTTGTAGGCTGAACCTTGAATCACGCTAAACTCATACTTATGCCAATTGAGAGAGGTAATAGATTCGGCTTATCCTTATTTATCAATTGAATCAATCTATTGTGAGCAGTAATGAACCGTTCCGATCCGGATGGTGTTTTATCCGATCCTTTTGAAAGCAATATAGACGTGTCTCATAAGGTCACGTCCAAGAACGAATTTTCAATTCGTCAGGCTGACCGCGATGATGTACAGATGCTTGAAAGTATTGAAAGAGAAGCGTTCCAAGGAACATCCACCTTTGTTCGGATTGATAGAGACTTGGTTCGTGAAAACGCTGTTTATTTGGCAGCGGTAAGAGACTGGCTTCCGGAAGAGCGCGAACTTGGTCGTCGTTATTCGATATCGACTCAGTCTCAGAAAGCATATGACAGCTTATTAGCTCGCATAAAAAGAAATTTTTATCGTAATTTTCTTGACAAAGTTACTAAACCTAAGTTACCCGGAGATTATATTGCTGGATTTATAGGCCTATGGTTTGTTTTAGATGAAACACATGTTGTGATGATCGCCTTGCGTGATAAAGATCGTAGGAAAGGAATTGGCGAGCAACTAATCATTAGTGCATTGGAACATGCCGTGGCGAGAGGGGCTCGCATAGTTACGCTCGAAGTTCGTCAGTCAAACGAGCCAGCAATTGAGCTTTATTTAAAATACGGGTTTCATAAAGTTGGCTTGCGGAGGCGATATTATGATGATGGTGAAAACGCTGTAATTATGACAACCCCTCAAATTCAGTCAGATGATTTTCAAAGACAGTTTACGAGGCTGTTAGAGCAGCATTCATACAGATGGGGTTGGGTGCCTCGTCCTGAGTTTGGTGCCCCTAAATCTGATTCCAATGAAGTTGTTTAATAATTACTTGGGTAGAGGGTGAATTTACAAGCAGATTTAGTCTACTGACCGAGCATATATGAGTGCTAATATTAAAAATGCTAATGAAATTCTGACCGCCCATGTACCCCATTTTTTTTGCGTTTTGGTGAACTGATCTATGGACTCCCATTTTTTACCGCGCCAAGCAAATTCATTACCTTTAAATCCCAGAAATACGGCTCCAATCAAAAGAACTATCTGGCCAAATGGTGCTGGTAGGAATACTGCTGCCCATAAGGCTGCTGCGATTGGCACTCCTGAGAAAAGACCCCAGACCGCAGGCATTAGGAAAGCTGCCCAGTTCCATCCTTTTATTTCTGGTGGTACTGACCCTTCCCGTTGCCCCGATGTGTTTTCTATTTCCGACCAATTGTCAACTATTTGATCCGTGTCGTTGGTTTCAAGGTCTTTCGATCCTGATGCGCTTCGTTCATTCCCGGTAGTCGACACCGGGTTAAGTTCAGGTCGATATATTTTGTGGGATTCGACGCTATTCACTTGTCCCCCAGATACTGATTTAGGGTTTAATGCTTCGATCGCGGCGTTACCAGAAATTTCTGTCCCGCAAAACCAGCAGTATGCAGCGTGTGGGTTGTTGGTGTTTTCGCATTCAGTGCAAGATACCAAGCCGAGCGGAGATTCCGTTTCAGATGTAACTTGGACTAATCTTTCTCCACATCTTATGCAAGCGTAGTCGATCATTGCATTTTCAGTTCCGCAATGTGCGCAGAAGTGCTTATCGCTTATGTGTGATTGTTCAAGTTCTTTGGCCATTACTACTTAAGTCTAGACTAAGACTGGTCGCGGCTGCTTGGGTGTTAGCTTGAGCTTAACGTAACTTAAGTTGATTAGTAGTTGTTCAAAGAGCATCGACACCGAGGTCCATACATTTCATGAGATCTTTCAGTTCCGTTCTCGTATCATCTCCTATATTGGGTGTAGGTGGGCGTACATAAGCAGTTTTGATGAATCCACGTATCTTCATAATTTCTTTACGGATTGCAAGCCCGATACCTGCGGAGTTTTCATAACGAATAAGTGGGATCCACTTATAAAAGATTTCTCGCGCTCTTTCTTTATTACCATTTGTAATGTATTTGTGAATAGCGACTAGTACTTCTGGATAGGCGAATCCGGTCATTGTTCCAATGGCGCCTCGTTGTAGTTCTTCATACAAGAACGCTCCACCTAGTCCACCAAAAATACCCATAGATTTTTGAGTTGCATCAATTACTTTTGTGACTTTTTGAGGGGTTGGTGGATCTTCAAGTTTTAGGTACTTCGCATCAGGAAGCTCTCTATGAAGTTTTGCGATGAATGCTGGGTCAAGATGAACTCCCGTTTGATCAGGAAGATCCTGTATAACTAAAGGAACATTAGTAACTTCTTGTGCTGATGCGTAATACTGGTATGTAGCGTTGGAATTAGGTTTAGCTAGTTTTGATGGAGCAATCATGACAGCCGTAGCTCCAGCAGACTGGGCATGTTTTATACGTTCGGATAGTGTCCGGTTACTTTCCGCACTAGCTCCCACGGTTACGGTTAGGTCACTGCCTGCAGCTGCCACCACTGCATCCACAATAGGTTTCCGCTCTTTGTCCAATAAACGTTGAGCTTCTCCCATCACTCCCAGAGTTACTACCCCTGTGCAACCAGCCGAACGCGCTGCTCCAACTAGGCGAGAGAAAGAATCGCAATCTAAATCGCCATTGCTATCAAAGGGCGTTGGCAGCATGAAGTGAATTCCATCTAGTTTTCTAGCGTTGGCCAATTTAGATGCTCCTCGACTGAGAAATGATTTCTCAGCTTTAGTTCATTACTGTAGATCATTTGTCACTATGTTGTTCTTTGTGGCTATCTTATGCAATAGTCACATGCGGTCGAATTGTTATTCTGTGTCTAACCACACCTTCCATGTTAGTGCTAGAATTGCGCTTTAATTATGAATATTGTTTACTTTCAAATTATTTACTGTTGTACATCCCGCTGACTAGGGCTGTTTAATTGTGTGATATTGATAAGAGCCTGCCAGCGTTACAGATGGCAGGCTCTTTTTTTCAAAAATTATTGTTGAGTTTGAAACTGATTTAGCAAACCAAATAAGGAACTAGTACGTTGACAACTGGAAGGCTAGATAAGAAAGATTGGATTCCAGATCCAGATGGTGCTCATGTACTCAGAATTGACGGTCCAGAGATTGCTAATTTTGAGGATCAAGTCAAACTATTTCAATCAGGTAATAAAGATGAAGTTGAGTTCTTGCGCTTTCGTCTCCGACAGGGTGTATATGGGCAACGTCAACCTGATAGGCAGATGATACGAGTTAAGCTTCCTTTTGGTGGAGTTACTGCTGATCAGATGGACGTTCTTGGTCAAGCGTCTGAGAAATTTGCTCCCTTAAAAAAGGGACATTTAACGACTCGAGAGAATGTCCAGTATCACCATGTCCCTCTTGCCGATACTACTGATTTGCTGCGTATGCTCGGCGATGCCGGTATGACTACCAGAGAAGCGTGTGGAAACGTCGTACGTAACGTAGTTGCAGCTCCATCGGCAGGTGTGTCTAAGGATGAAGTGTTCGATGTAACTCCGTACGCTGCGGCATACGCCCGTTACTTCCTACGACATCCAACCACTCAGAATATGCCCCGTAAGTCCAAGGTGGCGTTTTCGAGTTCTGAAAAAGATGAAGCAATGATTTTGATGCACGATGTTGGAATGTTGGCTCGCATTAGAGACGGGAAGCGCGGGTTCAAAATTGTCGTTGGAGGAGGGCTTTCAACACGGCCAATGATGGCTGAGACTCTTCGGGAATTTGTTCCAGTTGAGGATTTTCTCAAGAACTGCGAGGCGGTACTAAGGATTTTCAATCGACAGGACGAAGAGAGAAAAAGTATTGCTAAGGCGCGGATTAAGTTCACAATTGCTCGTCTAGGAATCGACAAGTTCCGGGAAATGGTTGATGAAGAGTTAAAGGGAGATTGGGCCAAAAAGGCTTTCGACCTAGAGTCTTTGATGTACATAGACGATGAGGAAGCTGACGCACCTAATGTGCCTGTAGATTTTACTTCTGAACCTGTTGATGATCCGGTCTACGATAATTGGAAACGAACTAATGTTGAAGCGCAGCGACAGGATGGCTTCAGTATGGTTTACGTTCGGATAGAACGTGGTGATATCTATTCTAATCAGTGGTCCCAGCTTGCCGATGTATCTAGAAAGTATGCCGGTAGCCGGGCTAGATTCGATCAACAACAGAACATTGTGTATCGATGGGTTAGGAACGAGTCGCTTTATGACATTTATCTAGCTCTCGGAGCTATTGGATTCAGCGCAGCTGGACGAGAAACCATTCGGGACGTTGTTACATGTCCAGGTACTGACTCATGCAAGCTTGGAATTACGTCGTCTATGGGACTTAATAAAGTTCTCGGTGAAACTCTGGATGGTATGGGTGAATTTGATTCGTTGGTCGAGAAAATGCATATCAAAGCAAGCGGCTGTCCTAATTCATGTGGGCAACATCACATTGCGAGTATCGGCTTCCACGGAGCTGTTGTAAAAGGTCCAGGAGGGCAGGTACCAGCATACGAATTGTTCCTTGGAGGTCGTTCGAATGAGGATGCTGGTACTAAGATAGGGGAACGTGTTAGGGCACGTATTCCTGCTAAACGTGCTCCTGAGGCGCTGAAAATTGTGTTGGACACTTATGTAGAACAACGGAACTCTGGTGAAGAGTTCGCCGATTATATTGAGCGCGTCGGTGTGGATGTGTTTGAGGAGAAGTTTGGTGAGATGAAGACCGATTTAGGACCATTGAATAGGGAGAATATCCATAGCTATATGGATTGGGGTAAGACCGTCATATACAAGTTGGAGCGTGGCGAAGGCGAATGTGCGGTTTAACTGCGCGATTCACTGAAATTATTGCTATCAAAAACTTTTTTAGTTATTGTGCCTGAACTCATTTGGATGCAGGAAATATTTTTAAAGTAGTGAAAGACATCACTATTTTTACTTCTGATCGACCAACAAAATTTAGTATTGGTTTAGTGAAGCGTTGCTATACTCGTCTGAGCATTTAAACTTAATTACGTGTTTATACCTTGGTTTCCTTAAAAAATAAAAAATGCCTGAGATTGAGTACGATAATTTTTTAAAAATCAATTTATATAAGCTTGATTCTGAATTCCGAAGAATAGCTACAAATGAAAAAGTAAAAGCTAAAAAGGAATTCATTGAACTTATCGCTTCTAATTCTAGCGAGCATCTCGTCAGTACATACAGTACCGTTGGCACACGGTCAGATGCTGATTTTATGTTGGTACAGAACTCTAAAACACTTGAGACGTTTCACGCATTGTCTCGTGACATAAATCAATCTTTGTTGGGTAGCTATCTCCAGCAGTCATATTCGTATTTATCTATCCGGCGTAAGAGTCGGTATAAGCATGGTGGCGGAGTTCCTAAGCTTAAGGACGATTATAAGTACATGATTGTTTATCCGATGACCAAGACTCGTCCATGGTACGGTCTTTTGCAGAAAGAGCGACAGGATATGATGAACGATCATTTTCGAGTGGGTAAGAATTATCCGATGGTGAAAATTAATACTTCATATGCTTTCGGTCTGGATGATACAGAGTTCGTTCTTAGCTTTGAGATGGACGATCCATCTGAATTCACTTCGCTTGTGATGGATCTTCGCGAGGTGCCTGCAGCACAGTACACGTTAAACGAAATTCCCATTTTTACGACAATCAAGATGCCGATTGACCAGGCGCTTGACTCGATCGCTTAATGGTTTTTTGGTTTATCTGCTAGGCGTTTGCTCCGGGTTCTGAAGAATCATAGTCATAGTCGTAGTTAAGATTAATGAATTCTTGTTGGTCGTCCGGAACTTGATCTTCTGGGAAGATTGCATTGACTGGGCATACTGGCTCGCAAGCGGCACAGTCGATGCACTCATCTGGGTTGATAAATAGCTGATTGTCGCCAGGTTTCGAGTAGATACAGTCGACAGGACAAACGTCCACGCACGCGCCATCCATCGTGTCAACACAGTCCTTGGCGATGATGTAGGTCATCTAAAGAAGCTCCTCGGATGATGTGGTCAGTTGCTTTTTGACCATATAAGCGAAAAAAATCACGTGGAATTATACGATCCTGCGCCTTGTCGTGAATAGGTGATCAAAGTCGAGTTTTACCTGAAATGCGAGCCACGATTATCTTTAAGTTATTAGTGCCCGCCGCAACCGCCGCCGCCGCCGCCGCAACCGCAACCGCCGCCGC
>DBSW01000056.1 GCA_002306745.1 Dehalococcoidia bacterium UBA1332
TAAGCGGTTACGTTCAATATGAGATTTCCAACTGGGCAAAACCAGGGATGGAATCAAAACACAACCTAATATACTGGCGAAATGAACCATATCTCGGTGTTGGACCAGGCGCACATTCATGGGTTGACGCTAGACGATTTTCAAACTTGAAATCACCCAAGCGATATACCCTAGCAGTACAAAAAAGCTATGAGTACCAGCCAATAAACCCAGTCGAACATATGACTTTTCCGTTAGGTCCTGTAGAAAAAATAGAAATAACAACCCCTGAGATTGATGTAGCGGAAACTATGATGATGGGCATGCGTTTGAACGATGGGATTTCACACAGAAGTTTCAGGAATCGTTTTGGTAGTGAAATCTGCGACATA
The DNA here is from genome assembly GCA_002306745.1 of Dehalococcoidia bacterium UBA1332. GTDB lineage: Bacteria > Chloroflexota > Dehalococcoidia > Lucifugimonadales > Lucifugimonadaceae > Lucifugimonas. The sequence goes on from DBSW01000056.1 coordinate 372, forward strand.
TTTCCGGAGGAAATAAATCATCTTTTAGAAATTGGGCTGATTGAAATAACCGATCAATCAGTGAAACTAAGCGATAAAGGTCGATTACTCGGCAATGAGGTTTTCGCTGAATTCATTACTGAACCAGACGAATAGATTTTCAATCACGGAAAAACGCATTGGTCATATCTCAACATTTAGATTTAAGAGTCAAATGCAATACACGTTGCATTACGATATATACCCCACTTAAATAATGACCCAAACACAAGGAAGAACCGTAAAACATTGTTTGTCATAGGTACTGCCGGACACGTCGATCATGGCAAATCCACATTGATACGGTCTCTAACAGGCATCGATCCAGATCGACTACGGGAAGAACAGAGCCGCGGGATGACAATCGAACTTGGATTTGCATGGTTAATGCTTCCTTCCGGATTAGAAGTCAGCATTATCGATGTTCCAGGTCACGAACGTTTCATAAAAAATATGCTGATGGGTGCAGGCGGTGTAGATTTAGCTTTACTAGTTGTTGCGGCCGATGAAGGGGTTATGCCGCAAACTCGAGAGCACCTGGCAATTTTGGATCTTCTGGGAGTAAAACGCGGCATCATAGTGATCACCAAAAAAGACCTTGTCGATCAAGACTGGCTAGATCTGGTTACATTGGACATACACGAAACATTAGAAGGTACGTCTCTAGAAAACGCCAAAGTCACCTCCGTATCGGTTGAAAAAGGAGCCGGACTCGACGAACTCAAAACTGCGATCGATGACCTGTTTACGACAATATCAACTCACGACAAAACTAGTCAACCACGCCTACCAATCGACCGATGTTTCAGTATGACAGGCTTTGGAACAGTCGTTACAGGTACTCTCGCAGGTGGTTCACTCAAGGTTGGGCAAGAGGTTGAAATCATGCCTTCTGGTGATCGGGCGCGTATACGAACTATCCAGGTGCACGAGAAATCATTTGACCAAGTTGATCCTGGCACTCGCGTCGCCGTAAACCTTAGCGGAATAGACCACAACAATATAAGCCGCGGTGACCTATTAACAAGCACCAACTGGATGAAAGCTTCTAATGCCTTTGATGCAACCTTTCGTACAATCCTAGACGCACCACGTCCAGTTCAACATAATCATAAAGTCACATTATTCATAGGCACCAAGGAGCTCCCTGCGACCATTCGTGTTCTTCATGGCGATCAAATCATGCCAGGGCAATCAGGGTGGATACAGGTGCGTACCAGAAAACAAGTCCCTGCCATTAAAGGCGAAGCTTTTGTAGTTCGCGACACAGAAAACACACTAGGAGGAGGCAAGGTGTTAGTGACTAATGCTCCTAGGCGGAGACGTAATAGCTTAGAGATTATTTCCCGATTAAAAATCATTGACTCTGGTGCTATTGAAGAAGTCTCATTTAATGCACTGGTAGACATTGAGCCTGCATCAGCGCCAGAAATTTCTGAAGCTACAGGTCTAACTTGTCTCGAAACAAAAGAAGCAATTTCTATGTTGGAAGTAGATAGTCGAATTAAGTCCATAGGACTTAATTCAGCGCAAGTGATTTCAACTGACGGATGGTTAGCAATCAAAAATGCTGCTAAAACAATCCTGATGGCATTCCACAGTGCCTTCCCCTTACGCATGGGAATGCCACAACAAGACTTCCGAGGAAAGTTGAAATTAACAGTTCCGCAATTCACAGCCATAATCTATTCACTCCAAAAAAGTGATGTCGTTTCGACAGATGAATTTACGATACGACTACCTAGTCATAACCCAACCCTTACACCACAACAGAATCAAGAAGTAGCCAACTATCTAGAAACAATTTCCACTGAACGTTTCAGCCCTTCCACTGAACATTTATTAGACAGTGAGGTTCTACAGTTTATTTGCGAACGAGGTGACGTGGTAAAAATTAACGGTGAAATAGTTTACCCTGCAGATGCATACGAAGAGATGAAAGAAAAAATACTTAAATCAGCACAGGATGGCAACGAGATCACTATCACTAGTGTACGGGAGTTGTTTGGCACAAGCCGCAAATATACTTTAGCAATGTTAGAGCATATGGATTCCAAAGGACTAACAAGACGCTCTGGAGATTCCAGATTCTTGAGATAACTATTCAGAGCAAATAGACGTAGTCAAGAAAACTCACATAAATACTTCACACCATTTAAATTAACTGTTCGAGTGGACTTACCAACCACTAACTGAGCCCTAGATTCTCCTTTAAGCTTGACGCAATCAACCAGTCCTTCTTCAAGCACCCGACCCTCCACATGATCAGGGACTTCAATGCTAAGGACATAAAGAATAGTTGGTAAAAGATCAATATTTCCGCTTGGGAGCTCTGACTTATATCCATTCTTGAATGAAGGGCCGTGGGCAATCATCACGTTGTGCATCTCTGCAGAGCTGCCACCTCCATGCGTTCCTGCACCGGGTTCCCCACCCGTTGAAACACCCTTGAATGTGTTTTCACGACCTCCACTGCATTTAACAGAACGAAGAGTGAGCACAATATCAGGAGATCTTATTCCATCAAGTCCTAAATCCTCTAATAAAGCGTAAGCCTCCCCTTTAGCGTGTTGGCTATCAACGGCAATAGCGCCTACCCATTCACACATCGATAACCACTTAAGTAAGCGCTTTGTGATCGTCTCTGAACCCTTTCGCGTGTACAACATAACTGAACCGCCATTTGCTGCGACAACAACGTCTGGTGAATCACCATCTACAGAAAAACCTGCATCAGAAATTTGTTTTGAAACATCGATAACTTCATCAATCGTCGAATAACCATGGTCTGAGACGATGAAGGTATCAGGTTTATGCCCTTTTTCATTAATTGCTTCTATCAACCTGCCAAGTTGGTAGTCCGCGTGATGATACATCGCTTGTGCATGCCTACTATCAACTCCAAATACATGCTGTGTGGTATCTGGTTCGGGAAACCACACCATCAAAACATCTGGGCCAAGATTCATTGCGTATTCGATCGCAACATCAGCGGTTCTTTTAACAAGGTCTACCGCAGGCGCTTGCTTTGGCGGCCAGTTTCCAAACTTAGCCTGTATAACGTCATGATGCTTAGGTGGATCTGTAAACTCAGAATGAATCACTACATGGTCGAAAGTGCTAGCATTCGGGTGCTGAACAAAAGCATTGCCGCTTGTTCCGCCAACAACCGAAATCCACTTCAAATTTTTATCATGGATTAGTTCACCTAGAGTCGGCACAAACAAAAGTTTTCCATCTGTATGCCTGTTGATTTCTGAAAGCTTTGGAACTAGCGCATCGACTAATTCCGTTGCATCAATATCAGTAAACACAGAGTTATTCGCAGTCAGACCATGTGTTCCTGGCTTTACTCCGGTACACAAGCTAGCAGAATTAGCTCTGGTAACCGTTGGAAAGACACAATGATTGTGTAGGAATCTCACACCATTATCAGCGATCTCTGACACGGTCGGCATTAATTCGTTAGTTATCTGAAAGGACTGTAATCCATCAAAAGCTGCTATGAGTGTCTTCACCATTAGCCGAGTCCCATTTCATCCAAAGCAGAATCTGAAAAGCCAAAATAGTGCGCAACTTCATGTTTTACTGTAGTGACCACTTGTCGTTTCAATTCCGACATAGTTTCTGATTCAGCTTCTATCGGGTATTGAAATATAGTTATCAAGTCCGGCAGCGATGGAGCATAACCACCTCTCTCAGTTAAAGGGACACCCTCATAAAGACCATAAAGAACTTCATTCGGTTCTAAACCGTTTTCGACCTTTTGTGCTGGTGTAGCTTGATCAGCAACAATAATGCTGACATTATCCATACTTGAAAGAAATTGGTTTGGCAGTCCCATCACCGCGTCTCTAACGAGGTATTCAAAGAAGTCGCGGCTTACATGCATTACGGAATTATCCAGCGCCAACTTTTGAACGTATTGCCTTCAACCGTTCAACATTCGGTCTATCTGGTCCACTCTTGCCAGTACCAGGTACTTCTAAATAAAAAGGGACATCCTTAAACGCCGGATGCGACATTATGGTCTGAAAACCTTTTGTGCCAATAAATCCTTCACCAATGTTTTCGTGACGATCCACTGATGATCCCAGTTCTCTCATCGAATCATTAGCGTGGACTGAACGTAGCAGGTTGATACCAATCTCCTTATCAAACTCATCGACGACAGCATTCAGAGTGTCTGATCTAGCAATATCGTAGCCGGCAGCCCATACATGTTGTGTATCAAGACACACAGCTACACGTTCATGCCCTATAGCCCTTACTAGGGTTCCAAGCTCAGAAAATGACGATCCAATGTGATCTCCTGCACCAGCGCTGGTCTCCAACATCAGTAGTGATTCACCCGGTTCTTCATCAAGGATTTTCCTAACCGAACACGCGAACTGATCGATAATAGCGTCGAAACCTTGACCACGATGGCTAGCGGGATGAAAAATGACGCCAAGCGCACCCAATTTGTTTGCGGCAGCAACGTCTGACCGTAACGCAGTTTCAGATTTACCAACCAATTCTGCATCACTA
>DBSW01000008.1 GCA_002306745.1 Dehalococcoidia bacterium UBA1332
TTTATGAAAATAACGTCAGTGAAAGCCGTCACAGCAAGTAACACTACACAAGTATCCGATGGTAACGAAGGTGTGGCTCGTAATTATGTGTTTGTGAAAATCCAGACGGATGAAGGGATTGTCGGTTGGGGGGAGTCCACTATTGGTCCTCTTGCTGTAGCTACACTAATCGATGAGCTTGGTGCATTGCTTGTTGGGGAGGACCCTTGGCAAATAGAAAAACACTGGCAAACTCTTTACCACTATCAGCATTCGCTCAGAGGCGGTGCTATTCAAATGTCTGCGATCAGTGGCATTGAAATTGCTCTATGGGATATCAAAGGGCAATCACTAGGCGTTCCAATATATGAACTTCTGGGAGGGAAGATTAGGGATCAGCTCTGGTGTTATGGCCGTTGGGATGGATTAACTCCCGAGGCTGCTGTAGAGAGAGCGGAGAGCTTTACTTCTCAGGGCATTACTGCTCTCAAAGGTGATCCATTTGATCATAGAGGACTTTTTATTGATCGTGAGTCTGAAAAACGCGCTATAGAAAAGATGCGCCAGGTGCGCGACCACGTGGGTGATGATGTTGAATTGTTAGTTGAAGTCCACGGTAGATTATCTACATCCGATGCTATAAGGCTAGGTCTTGCCTTGGAAGAGTATCGTCCGTTTATGTACGAAGAGCCTGTTCCACCCCAAAGTCTTGAAGCACTGAAAAAGGTTGCAGATTCAATCAACATACCGATTGCTACTGGAGAACGGCTGTTTACAAAATGGGATTATGCAGACTTGTTCCCTCTGCAAGCAGTGGCACTAATCCAACCTGACATCGTGCAGGCTGGAGGGATGATGGAATTAAAGAAAATTGCCGCTATGGCTGAGGCACATTTTGTTGGGTTCCAACCTCATAATCCATATGGTCCTATATGTACTATCGCTTCACTACATCTTGATGCTTGCACTCCGAATTTCCTTATTCAGGAAGGTGGATTGCATTCCTGGTATCAAGATGCAGTAATTGGAGATTTTCCAAAACAGAAAAACGGTTTTCTTCCGATCACCACTACCCCCGGACTTGGAGTAGCCATAGATGAGGAATGGGTAGCGAAAAATCCTTGGGATTCGAAAGCCTACTGGTCATTTGATCCTGGGGTCATAGACCCGCGACAGCAAGTTGCATGGCCGTGACCGATTAACAGAGACAGCAAATGGAGTACGACTTATATAGTCCCGTCATTATGAAACGTCAGAGATTGTTATACCTCAATGCAGTATCCCGCAGCGTCCGCGCAGCAGTGATTGGTTTTGCTATACATGAGCCTTATGCCTCAGATTCGCCTCAGGTGGAGGTTGGTGCTGAGATGCCTTATGGCACCGTACATGAAGCAATTTTGGATGGATGGGTAGTGGTTCATTTTCCTGACCAGCGTCTCGATCTTGAACCCGAACGGGTAGGTGCCTTCGGCTACGAATTCATACTGTCTCAGATGGAGGGTATGGATGAATAACAGTAATCCGTTTCTCCTAACAGACGACCAGATCGCGTCATTCATTATTGACGGTTATATCATCGTCGAACCTGAACTCCCTGACGGTTACAACCAGGAGATCATCGATAAGCTACGTGCTATGCCTGAGAATCCGGGTGAACATATCGTTGAATCTCTACCTGCCCTTAATGACCTATTGAGTAACCCAACTATCGTAGGCACTCTTACCAGTCTGCTAGGCCATAACTATAAACGTGATCAAGGCGGTCACATTCACATGAATCCTCCGGGTACTCGTGGTCAGCCATGGCACCAAGACGAGAGGTTTGGCCGTGGGCATCAGGATAGGGACGTTGACGATATCCGCCAACTCATGTTCATGTATTACCCACAGGATGTGGAACCTGATATGGGGCCAACAGTTTTGTTGCCTGGTAGTCATAGGCGTACGGCCTCACCTGAAAGTATGGTTACGTTAGTGAATCTACGTGGTCAGAAATTTTCAATTGTCAAAGCTGGATCTGTCTTATTAACGCATTTTGATATCTGGCATGCGGCTACAGGAAACAAGAGTGACCGGGTTCGTTACATGATCAAATTTCCGTTTAGTCGTACTGGTGAAAACGCTGAACCATCATGGGATCATCGGTCTTCAAACATTGCGTCGGTGCGGCAGCGCCTTGATGGAGAACATCCTTCCCTTTTGTCCAGAAATGAGTACGAGACGGATCACACTCTTCGTGTACGAACATGGAACAACATAGCCGGGAGTGCTGTAATGCAACTCAAGTCAGGTGAACATCTGGGTGGCCCTTGGCCTGAGTCGGGCGGCGCAACGACGGCATCTCGCCGACGTAGGGATATGCCTCAACTCGGATAACTGGTACTCAACATCTGTCATCTGTCGGTGATATTGCTCTGGCATATACCGAGGCTAGAGTTGTTTGTTGATTTGCGACTTTAAGGTCTCAAATTTTAAACAATTATTAGCTGAGCGTATATCGCATTCTTGTTAAATGTTTTAAATAGCTGAGAATTTACATTAAACAACATCTTGAATAATGAAATAAATATTTGACTTATAGAGTGGGGGGAGTATGTTGTCTCGAATTCATTAAGGAGTTATTTGATTTGAATATCTATACATTGCGATTTATTGCAGTTTCATTGCTTGCACTTGCTGCTTTAGCTTTAGTGGCATGTGGAGGCGAAACGACAACAACTGTTGTTGAAACGGTTGTGGTTGAAAAAGAAATTGTGGTTGAAGTCGAAAAAGAAGTTGTTAAGGAAGTAGAGAAGGTCGTAGAAAAGGAAGTTGTAGTGGTTGCCACTGCCGCAGCTTACGGATCAGGGCCTGGCTCTCGAGCTTTTGCTGAACCACAAGCGCCGGAAGCCCCAAAGCAACGATCTGGAACACTTATTGTAGAAGCGCCGCGTTTGTCTGGATCATGGGGTACTTCAAGACCGTATGACGGGTTCACCAGTGACAACTACGGTATCGCTGATCCGCTAATTTACGCAGACCCAGAAGATATTCCACTTCGGGGAACATTCAATCCTACTATTTCTCTAGTAAACGGCTGGAAGGTCGCTGGCGATGGTAGCTCGATTATCTTCGACCTCCGCCCTGGGGTGGCATTCCATCACGGGCAGGGCGTCGTTACAGCAGAGGACGTAGCCTGGAGTTTTAATGATGCATTAGCCGAAGGAAATACCAACGGCCGATCAGGATTCGTCGGCGAGTGGATGGGTGAATGGGAAGCTATTGACAGTAGCACTGTCAAGATGAATGTGATTGAAGGTGCAACACTAAGTCCAGTTTGGCTGCTTGAGCTTTCTAACACTTGGCGTCAGACGCTCACTGTAACTTCTAAGGATTACAACCTTAATAATCCTGATGAAGCAGCGTTAAAGAAGGTTGGTACCGGTCCATTCGAACTTGTTGACTGGGCTGTTGATGATTATGCCGATTTGCAGGCTGTACCTGGAGCTCACTATCGTGCAACTCCGAGCATTGACAAGATGAAGATCATTGCTATGGGAGATTCTCAGGTAAAGGTTGCTGCTTTCAAGACTGGCGAAGTCGACATTGTGAACCTCGGTTCACAGTACATTGGTGACGCGGTTGACGCAGTGGACGGTGCATACATCCAGAAACTCGGTGAAGGATCGACTTTGCACATGTATATGGCTGGTAACTTCTGGCAGCAGACGCATCCTACGACGGGTGACCAACTGTATCCCAGAGAGGGTCTGTTAGTTGATTCGGATCATCCATGGATTGGTGACCCTTATGCTGATGGTTGTGACCCAGACAACCTTTTTGCAACGGTGCCGCCAGCAAACCCAGCTTGTGACAACATGGAAAATGCCCGACTTGTGCGACATGCGCTAGCGATGGCGATTGACCGTGATGCGATCAATGAGATTGTTGGGCTTGGTAACACTCCACCAGCTCACACATTCACAGGCTTTAGCAGTGCTAACCCTGAGTGGAAAGATGACTGGGCGATCAAGTACGATCCTGAAGCTGCTAAAGCTAACCTAGCAAAAGCAGGTGTTCCTGAAGGCTTCAAGATGAAGGCCTGGATTGTTCCAGATGCTTCTTCTTTGCCGCCGGACATTGCTGAAGCCGCTGTTCAATTCTGGGTTGATGAACTCGGATTAGACGTTGAAGTCGAATCAACAAATTACGCTGCACGCCGACCAACACTGATCGGACGTAGCATCAGTATTCCGTTCCATCACCACATGAACGCTGGTTATGCCGATGAGCCTAAGGGTAGGTTGGTATCAGCTTCTAAGGGTGGAGCTAACCGTGGAATCGAATTACCTAACCCGGTACTCGATAAAACATACTTGGCTAACCTCTCAGAGGGAGACGCAGCTAAGCGAATTGCCAACAACATCTGGATGGAAGACTACATGAGCTATTGGATGCTCAATGTCCCGATGGTGTACAAGACTGCTTTGGTTGCGGTGAGTGGACGAGTAAGCGAATGGAATCCGTACACCGAAACGTTTGGTAATCAGAACAGTTTCGAGACAGTCGTTCTAAAATAGGCTCGACTACGGTAAGCATGGATTTCTCTGGCCGGCGACGTTAATTCGTCGTCGGCCAGAGTCTTTAGATTTATCTCATAAAAACGAATATTTATCCTGGAGATGTGCTCGATGAGTGAACGACGTCCCAACATAGTCCTAATAATGTCTGATGACCTTGGTTACGAGGTAATCGGATGTAACGGTGGAACTTCTTACCAGACCCCAGTATTGGACGAAATGGCGTCGAACGGAGCTCGATTTGAAAATGCACACGTACAGCCTTTGTGCACACCAACTCGTGTACAGCTAATGACCGGTAAATACAACTTTCGCAATTACATCGGATTCGGTCTGATGGCGCCCGATGAAGTCACTTTCGGTCATATTTTCTCTGATGCTGGTTACAAGACATGCATATCTGGTAAGTGGCAGCTTTACTCTTACCGATTTCCTGAAGAGGAAGGGGCAGAGTTTAGAGGCAAAGGTCAGAAAATCGAAGATGCGGGCTTCGACGAATATTGTGTGTGGCATGCCCACCATACTGAGCAAAAAGGATCTCGTTACAAAGATCCTGTTATATACCAGAATGGGTCCTACCTTAAAGACACCGATGGGCAGCTCGGTGATGATATTTTCGCTGATTACGCCATAGATTTTATGGAGAAAAACAAAGACGAAGAGTTCTTCATATACTATCCAATGGCGCTAACTCATCGACCATTTGAACCAATGCCCGGTGATCCTGAGTTCGATTCATTTGAGCCACAACCAAACAAAACTCTTGGAGCTTTAACCAGAGAGTCTGACGATTGGGATGATCCTCCACGGCACTATAAATCGATGGTTGAATACCATGACAAAGTTATAGGCAGAGTTAACGCAAAACTTCATGAACTTGGGATAGCAGATAACACACTGGTGATATATGTCGGTGACAACGGATCACCCCAAGAAGTGTGTTCAATAGTTCATAGCCACACAGAGATTTGTGGCGGTAAATCGCTATCGCTCGACCGAGGTACGCATGTACCTCTGATATGCAGCTGGCCTGGAACAATCGCTGCAGGTTCTGTGCCTACAGATTTGGTAGATTCATCGGACTTTCTGCCGACTATCTTGGATGTTGCGGGTATAACACCACCTGAAGACTACTTCATGGATGGTAGGTCGTTCTTACCACAACTAAAAGGTGATAAAGGAAATCCTAGGGATTGGATGTTCTTTCATTTCGACAAAGACGCAAAGGGTGAGAAGGATCCTGGGTTTAGGCGTTACGTCAGGGGCCAGCGTTGGAAACTGTATGAGACCGGTTTACTTTATGACACAGAAGTTGACCCCGAGGAATTATCTCCGTTCAAAACAGATTCTGATACAGCTGAAAGTGCCTCAGCACGTGCGGAGTTGCACCCAGTTTTTGCACAGATGGTGCGATAAGAGCGTGGGTAAATAAATAGATATACACTCAGGCTAATAAAAAAAGGTTAAACGGAAGAGTTAAGATATTTGGTTAAGTTTTTCGTAAGAAGAATAAGTTTCGCAGCACTTGTCCTATTGCTGATATCGATATTCGTATTTTCGTTGTCGCGGGCTAGTGGTGACCCTCGAAATGTGTATCTTGATGAATACGCGACCGATGAAATGTACGAAGCTTGGGGCGTAAAGCTTGGTCTGGATAAACCCCTTTATATCCAGTACCTAACATGGCTAGGCGATGTTGTAAGAGCTGACTTCGGTGAATCTCTCTACCATAACCGCCCGCCATATGACCTCATTAAGGAGCGTTTGCCGGCTACTATTTCACTGGCTGCTATAGCTTTTTGTTGGGCACTTTTAGTGGGTATTCCACTAGGGGTTCTTTCAGCTGTAAAACGTGGGACTTTCGCAGATTACTTTGCTAGAGGCTTCGCCTTGCTGGGCCAGGCCATGCCTGTGTTCTGGGTCGCATTGATGGCCATATTGATATTCGCTGTTGAATTGGGCTGGTTGCCGACCAGTAGAAGGGGTGGGCTCAACAGCTACATCATGCCTGCACTGTGTCTTGGATGGTTACCCGCAGCTGCATTGCTCAGAATCACTAGGGGGTCGATGTTGGAAATCCTTGATGGCGAGTTCATTAAGTTGGCCAGAGCAAAAGGTGTATCACCCACTGTAGTGATTTGGAAACACGCGTTTAGGAATGCTTTGATCGCTCCGGTGACGCTTGCGGCTATCATCATCGCCTCATTTTTGACCGGAACTGTTGTTATTGAAGCTGTATTCGCGTGGCCGGGTCTTGGAGGACTTTCTATAGATGCCATCAAAAACAATGATTTCCCTATGATGGCAGCGATAATTCTTATGTTTGGTGTGTTTTACCTTTTGGCTAACATGCTTGTTGACCTGCTGTATATGGTTCTCGACCCACGGGTTAGGGTGGAATAGTCTTGAAAATGGCCAAAACAGATAAATTGCCGAGGCGCGATTATTTTGCACCTCTTGAAAAAGGTTGGTATTACTTTCGTAAATATCCGATTATCCCGGTTTCTGTTTTTTTCCTTCTCGTTTTCGTAGCAGTATTCGCTCCAATGTTGGCTCCTTTCGATCCAGCACAGGGAAGCATTCGTACAAGGCATATTCCACCTATCTGGTTAGAAGGTGGTAGTGCTCAGCATTTCTTTGGAACCGATTCTCTGGGGCGAGATATGCTTAGCCGGGTAATGTATGGCGCTAGAATCGCATTAATGGTGGCTGTTAGCGTGCTTTTTGCAGGCGGCATACTTGGAACAATAATAGGTATGTTCGCCGGATACCTTGGGGGATTGGTCGATGAGATTGCTATGCGTACCGTGGATCTTCTTCTTGCAATGCCATTTCTTTTGGTGGCGCTTACGGTCGTAATTGTCTTCGGTCAAAGCCTTACACAGATGATCATATTGTTGATCCTATTCAGTTGGGACAATTTCGCGAGAGTAGTGCGCGCAGAGTCATTGAGGATTAGAAATGACGCTTATGTAGACGCTGCACGAGTTGCTGGGGCGTCTGATATTAGGATCGTGTTCCGGCATATTTTGCCCGGAGTTTTCGGAGTTGTTCTTATTGTGGCTAGCCTTAGGGTAGGTCAGCTTATTCTCATAGAGGCCACACTTAGTTTCCTTGGTGCCGGTCTACCAAAAAGTGTCCCCGCATGGGGTGTGATGGTTGCCGACGGCCAGGACTGGATCACTACAGCTTGGTGGGTGGCTGCAGTCCCAGGCTTTATGATTTTCGTGGTTGTAATGAGCTTTAACTTTCTTGGAGACTGGCTGAGAGATTATTTCGATCCAAGGCTTCGACAGCGCGCATAACCCGTAATACAGCTAGAGGTAATCAAATGACCACAAGGCGCCCGAACATAGTTCTAATCATGTCTGATGACCTCGGTTACGAGGTCATAGGTTGCAACGGTGGAACCTCTTACAGAACCCCTGTATTAGACGAAATGGCAGAAAATGGTGCCCGTTTCGAAAACGCCCATGTCCAGCCATTATGTACACCAACCCGTGTCCAGCTTATGACTGGAAAGTACAACTTCCGAAATTACATCGGATTCGGGCTGATGGCTCCGGATGAGAAAACTTTTGGCCACGTGTTTTCAGACGCTGGTTACAAGACATGTATATCTGGAAAATGGCAACTATATTCTTACAATCCTCCAGGGGTGAGACCGGAACTAAGAGGCAAAGGTCAAAAGATAGAAGATGCTGGTTTCGATGAATACTGTGTATGGCACGCTCATCATACGGAAGCTAAAGGATCACGATATAAGGATCCGGTGATTTATGAGAATGGCTCATATCGTGATGATACGGACGGTCTATATGGCGATGACGTGTTTGCCGATTATGCCATTGACTTCATCGAGCGTAACAAAGACGAAGAATTCTTTGTGTATTTCCCGATGGCTTTGACACATGGACCATTCGAACCGACACCTGATGATTCTGCATTCGCAAGTTTTGAACCACCGTCTAACTCCGAAGAAGCAAAGAGTGCCAAGACTTTTGGTGGAGTCCACAAGGGTGGTGATGTCGATGATCCAGAACTTTGGTACGGAAGTATGGTGGCATACCACGACAAGGTAATTGGACGCGTCAACCAGAAGCTGAATGAACTCGGTATTGCAGACAACACACTTGTGATTTACGTAGGTGACAATGGTGCTCCACAGGAAGTCTGCAATATAACGCACAATCATATGACTTCGTGTGGTGGCAAAGGTCTGACCTTAGACCGCGGTACGCATGTGCCGCTGATCTGCACCTGGCCTGGCACCATACCTGAGGGATCGACACCGACAGATTTGGTCGACTCGTCAGATTTTATGCCGACTATATTAGATGCTGCTGGTATATCTCCTCCGGATGATTACGTTATGGATGGAAGATCTTTTCTGCCGCAACTAAAGGGAGAACAAGGTAACCCGCGTGAGTGGATGTTTTTTCACTTTGAGCCTATGAGTTCCAATACCGTCGGCATTCGAGATGATGCTAGGTTTATAAGGGACCACCGATGGAAACTTTATGATGATGGGCGTCTTTATGACCTAGATGCTGATCCTGAAGAAGAGAACACCATTCAATCGCAAAGTGATAACGCGGAACAGGCCACTGCAAGAAAACGACTCACTCCAGTTTTTGCGCAAATGAATAAAGAGACTCTTCCGGTTAATTAGCGCAATCATCAATTCATGAAATGAGGGCTAGTCATGAGCTCAAACGACCATGAAGAAAATAAATGGGGCAAATTAGAACTAGTTTCACCTCAGCAAATTGAAGCTGGAGAACTTGCGTGTATAACCCTTCGATACATCGCTGGAACTATCGGCGTGGCGCGTGGGGGCACCCTAACTATATGGACAGATTCTGATTCCGATTGGGCTAAACCACAGGTGGAAGATCCGGCTGCAGATGGCTATCTGAATCTTGTACCCCCGCCCGGGTGTGCTGCCTCAGTTCATATGCCTGATCACAAGTCTTTCGTAGTAACCCTCATGTCAGGCAAATTATCCGAGGGAGATTCCATCGATATCATCCTCGGAGACCGAAGTGGCGGTGGTGCAGGTTTACGCGCCCAGACCTTCTATGAACCTCGCCGTAATTTTCTTTGTGAAGTGAACCCTTCAGGATCTGGTCCTGATACTTGGACTCCTATGGGGGCTGAAACAAAATCAGATAGCGTAAAAGCAGCCGAAGTTGGGCAGCAAGATACCAACTTATTAGTACTACAGGGTTCGTCAACAGGCAGTGCTACACCAGCAGTACTGCGAATTAGTGGTGGCGATGCTTCAGAGCTTTCAGCTATTGCACCTTCAGATATAGAACTTGGATCCGGTTTCGCCTTACAGCTTAAGGCTTCGGATATATGGGGTAATCCTGCTGAAAAATATCGTGGAAAAATTGAAATAAAGGCTCCCGGCTTGGTTCTTCCGGGTGGGAATAGTCTGGAGTTTTCGGAAGAAGATGGAGGCGTGCATAGAATTGAAGGAGCGGTTTTCACGGAAGAGGGTGCTACTCGAATAGATATAGAAGATGCAGAAAACGGTCTTTTAGCTAGTAGCAACCAAATACGTATAAGTCAGAAACTTCCCACGCTAAAGCTTTTCTGGGGAGACCCTCATTCCGGTCAAATTGGTGACGCATCTAAGATCGGAGATTACTTCGCTTATGCAAGAGATGTGTCTGCATTAGATTTTGCCGGTTACCAGCGTAATGATTCAGCTCATTCCACTGATGAATATGAAGTTCAGCAAGTCGAAGAAAAGGCGTATCACGAGCCCGGAAGATTTGTACCGTTACCTGGTTACGAATGGTCTGGCGCAGTGGAGGTAGGAGGGCACCACAACGTTTATTTCGGTCGATTCGACCGACCGATGAAACGTTGGAGAGGTGCGGATAAATTAGGCAGACCAGATGAGACAGATCTCCCGCACGTTAAAGACCTACATAACTACTATCGAGGGACTGACACTGTAATAACCCCACACGTAGGTGGGACTCATGCCAATTTGGAGTGGCATGATCCAACTTTGGAACCCGCGATCGAAGTGACTTCCACTCATGGCTCATTCGAATGGATTCTGAGGGAATCTATTGGTAAAGGTTATGAAATGGGTTTTGTTGGCGGCAATGATTGCCATACGGGTCGAGCTGGTGACGATAGACCTGGTTTCCAGGAACGTAGGTATTCGAAAGGTGGGTTGACTGGTATTTATGCCGATCAACTGACATTGAAGAGCATTTTAGAAGCAATGAAAGCGAAACGGGTATATGCGACGACGGGTGCGCGCATAAGGGCTGGAGTAACGGTGGATGGCCATTTTATAGGTGAAAAATATTCTTGCGG
>DBSW01000040.1:0-1469 GCA_002306745.1 Dehalococcoidia bacterium UBA1332
CCCGGATTTTTCATTGGTGGAACTGAACAGCAGGTTCCGGCAAAGTGGGAAGACATGTCTGGCATTGATGAGGTTCGCCTAAGAGCAGGCGACCTAATCCCCCGAGTTGTGATTATCTGGATCGTCCAGGTTAATGGCGAGCTCTATGTGAGCGGGGGCAAAGATAGCGGCTGGGTCAGTCGACTGCTCAAAAATGCTGATGCTCAACTAAGAATCGGCGACAGCACGTATGCCGTGACCGCAGAGCGTCAAACTCAAAACCTCGACGAATTAATGAGCGCTTGGTATGACAAATACCAACCGAACTACCCGGAAATTGTGGGCCAGATGCGCGCAGCTTCTAGCAACCCAAGACCCTACGAGGTATTCAGGTTAGCTAGACCCTAAAGCAGACTAGGCTGGTTTTTGGTTTTAAACTAGACCAAGGCACAGATGACTCCATTACTGATGGCAGGTTCGCCTTGATCGTTGAGTACCCGAAAAGCAATTCTGACCTCGCCTTCAACGACTTCCTCAGCCAAACACTCCACCTTCACTTTTGTATCCATTAGCACCATGCCTCTGAGTTGCCCGGTTAGCCGGGTTACCCGATCAGCATTACCACTCAAACATTCATCGACCACAGCCATCAGGGCCATCGCCTTGGTGGCACTACCATGAAGAATCATGTCGGGCAGCCCTGCAGCTTTGGCCACACTTGGTTCAGTGTGAATCGGGTTATAAATATTCGCGCACTCGGTGTATTGCTGTCCGGCATGTAATCCCACGACAAGCTCTTTAGTCCACAAAGGCTCTAACGCGGACTCACTGACTGTTGGAGGATCAAGTTCTGCTTCTAAGACCACATCTCCATTTTCAAGCGTTGCGCCGCGAGTTATGCCATTGTAATAGAGCTCTGCTACCAGCTCTCCGCTACTGGACACCATTCGGTATTTTTCGACATTGTATACTCCCGGAGGAATCTGTCTTTTCTGTATCAATTTACCTTGGGTGGTAATAGCTTCTCCAGCCTGGAACGGCCTATAAATCCTCAGATCCGTCGACGCGTGCACGCCGAACGCTGCAACGCGGGGATCAATCTTCTGGTCTGGTCTAAACCGACTCGCCCATTGCAGCGAAAACGCAAGGCAAGGGTGTACCATCAATCCTTCCTCTCGAAGGTCATCATAATATCTTGGATTTACATCATTGATACCGGATGCGTAAGCCATGGTAGTTCTACTATCAAGCAAGGTCGTATTTGCTATGGTCGTCGTTCCAACATCGTCAGTAGTAATAACGCCTGGGCCCTCTTGATCGTTTTTCATAATTCCCTCTTCTCTCGTCTTGCAGCTAAGCTCTTCCAAATCCAAGTCTAGCCTTTTTTGACTAGTCCACTCGATCTCTCAAAACTTTATAACAGAAGCCCATAGGATTGAATTAAACTTAGGTAAAAATCGATACAAACCTCATTTAGACAACGCAAAAAA
>DBSW01000040.1:1805-2599 GCA_002306745.1 Dehalococcoidia bacterium UBA1332
AAAAAAGCGGAGCAATCCATCATGAAATCAGTTGAGTTTTGGCACGCGAGACCAACCCATTTTTGGCATCAGGTGGCGGACATTGACCCAACCTTCTCCTTTGCGCGCCTATATGAAGACGCTGGTTTTGATGGTCTTCTTTTTTTCGACACTCAGAATCTTGCTCCAGAGGTATACGTTAGCTTGGCTGCGGCTGCTAACGTAACAACTACCCTCAAACTTGGTACCGGGGTGACCAACCCGATGACTCGTCACGCGGCCGTCACCGCTTCTGCTATGGCCACCCTACAAACGATCAGCGATGGGAGAGCTTACTTGGGCATCGGGAGAGGCGACTCCTCTCTGGCTCACCTGGGCTACTCTCCTAGCTCAGCATCAACGCTCGAAGCTTACTTGATCGACCTACAACGCTACTTGCGAGGAGAAAACGTCGAATTTGCGAACGATTCAAACGTAGACTCTTTAAATCTGGGCGACCAGCCCGATGCTAGTCGCATTCAATGGCCACTTCACCCAGAGAAGGTCCAGGTAGGCGTCGCAGCCACCGGCCCGCAAGTTATTTCCATGGCCGCCCAGCACGCTGATAGAGTCGACTTAATGCTCGGTTCAAGCGCAACAAGAGTTAAGTGGGGTATTGATCAAATCAAAAAGGCACGGGGAAACAGCCCTCAAAACAACAAAGCGATATCTGCCTACATCAATATGGTGGTACATGACGACGGTGAAACTGCCTGGAAAATGGCCGCTCCTTCAATAGCAAGCCAGGCTAGATTCGCAGCCATGCACGGCAAACC
>DBSW01000040.1:2988-3128 GCA_002306745.1 Dehalococcoidia bacterium UBA1332
TACAACATGAAGAAACATGGACAACTAGGAAACGATTTTATAACCAGTGATTTTGCCCACGAGTTCGGAATCTATGGGCCACCGACTTACTGTGTCGATCGACTCGCTGAACTGGTTGAACTGGGAGTAGACCGCTTCAT
>DBSW01000048.1 GCA_002306745.1 Dehalococcoidia bacterium UBA1332
TTTATAATTCTCTAAAGTACGTAGGCATTGATCCGGGAATGTCGGCTGAAGAAATGGTTTCAAAAACTCGTGAAGTTCTTGATGCAAATCTTCATCTGCTAGGACCCGACGATGATTTTTGGGTAGGGCAACGTGTTTCGCGTGGCGTTGATTTGGTTGGCGGTGACATGTGGGAGACTGCTGGTGGACCTAACGTAATTATCGAATGTGCCCCGCTGCCACTTAAGCCTCGCGCAAGGCTTTATAAAGATGGTATTGATGTACTGGTTCCTTCCGTTCGTCGTACACCGCCCGAGGCATTGAGTCCTCGAGCAAAATCTCATAATTATCTGAATTTAATAATGGCTGATATGGAAGCTAAGGCTCAAGATCCTGAGGCATGGGCAATACTCCTTGATACCCGAGGTTTTCTGACTGAGGGCATCGGTTCAAATATCTTCACAGTAAAAGATGGCGTTATTTACACACCTAAAGAACAGTATGTTTTAGGTGGTATATCTCGTGAAACGGCGATTGAAATGGCTGAACGTATTGATGTCCCGGTCGTCACTAAAGACATAGATCTTTTCGATGCAATGACCGCTGATGAGATATTTCTTACTTCTACTTCACTCTGTATATGCGGTGTTCGCACCTTTCAGGGAAGAGAGATTGGTGATGGTACTGCTGCTGGTCCAATCACCAAGGCATTAATGGAGGAATATGTAGATTTTGTTGAATACGACTGGATTGGGCAGTATTTAAAGAGATTAGAGAACTAATTTTGGATTCAGCAAAATCCTTGTATCTTCCCGCGCATGGTGAGTGGGAGCGAAGATCAGCTGAGGCTCAAGGAGTTAATCAACAAGCCCTTGATCAGGCCGTCCAGTTCGCGCTAAATAATGAAATCAAGTGGCCTCTGGACACTAGTAAAGGGAACGTTGGTCAAGACGCTCCCGAATGGTCTGCAAAGCTAGGCCCGTTTAAAGATCGTGGTGGATCCGCAGGTATTGTAGTTAAGGGTGGCTATATTATTGCTGAATGGGGTGATGTTGAACGCGTCGACCTGACTTTTAGCGCAACAAAAAGTTATTTGGCGACTTTGGCAGGATTGGCATACGATCGCGGCATGATAAAGAGTTTGCGAGATGCCGTTATTAGTTATGAAACAGGCAAGTTGATATTAAGCGTTGATACTGGCGATCCTGTTGACGGTTTTGATACTGACCAAAATCGTGAGATTACCTGGGAGCATTTGTTGCAGCAAACTTCAGAATGGGAAGGTACTCTTTTTACAAAACCAGACATTGTCGATTGGAATAGAAACCTGGATCCTGAGGGGATGGGTGGAAGTGGGGATTTTTCTCGTCCCGTCCGTAATTCTCCGGGTGACCATTGGGAGTATAACGACGTGCGGGTAAACCGAACGGCGCTTGCTCTGCTTTCCGTCTGGGGAGAGTCTTTATCGGATGTTCTTTGCCGTGAAGTAATGAATCCGATTGGCGCATCTGACACATGGGAGTGGCATGGCTATGGGCTGCACTCCGAAGTGGATATTGATGGTGAAGTTATTGAATCTGTGTCCGGGGGCGCACATTGGGGTGGGGGTCTTTGGATTAGCGCCCTTGACCATGCTAGGTTTGGCCTCTTGTATCTTAATCGTGGTAAGTGGGGTGGCGATCAGATCATATCCGAACAATGGATAGATATGATGACAGCACCGTGCGAAAAGAACGAGCAGTACGGGTATATGTGGTGGCTTAATACTGGGCATAAGCGTTACGGAAAACATGCGTCTCAATCTGTGTTTGCAGCATCAGGTGCTGGCGGTAATTGCGTTGTAATAGATCCTGAAAAGGATCTGGTGGTAGTTACACGTTGGTGTGAAAACGTTGTCGGTGTTGTAGATCTGGTTGCTCGAGCAGTTAACTGATCGCGAAAATCTATGACCATACCTAGATCTCAAACATCATTTAAGGCTTCAGTTGAGCAAGTCCCTTTTATTGACGGACGTCGCCCGCTTTCACTGAAAGCGGGAGCTCTTGCTCTCACACTGTCCACTATGTGGGCTGGTAATCCTGTTGCGAATAAAGCGGGTCTTGAGGATGCAGGACCTCTACGGCTTGGATATTTACGATTTATTCTCGGTGCAATAGTCGTACTTATTTACGCAATTTTGACTAAGCAATCATTCAGAGTGAACAAATATGAATGGATCCCGCTGGTTTTACTGGGGATTCTGTTCACCGTTCAACTGGCATTCATGAATATTGGTCAGGATTTCACTACAGCCGGACATGCAGTCATTGTGATGACAACATTTCCGTTATGGACTGGAGTTTTTGCCCACTTCTTTGTACCTGGTGATAGATTGTCTCGTTCTCGAATACTTGGAACGCTGGTTGCGTATTCAGGTGTAGTTGCCGTTTTTTATAAAGGTTTTGCCGAATCTAGCTTTGATTTCCTTTTAGGTGACTTGCTACTTCTTATGTCTGCTGTTTTGCTTGGCGCACGCCAGGTATATATCTCTGAGTTAGGTCAGGGGATACCACAACACAAACTACTGATGGCACAAGGTGTGTTTGGAATATTCACATTCCTGATTGCTAGTTTGATCTTTGAGTCTCAAGAAGGATTTGTTGTCACAACTCCATTGGTTATATCGTTGTTTTATACGGGCGTATTGATAGCCGGGTTAGGATTTTTTGGTCAGAGTTGGCTTTTGATACGTTACTTGCCATCACGTGTGACCGTTATATCGCTTAGCCAGCCGATTTTCGGAGTTTTATTTAGTTGGTGGATTCTGGGTGAATCAATTGGTGGTGAACTGTATATAGGAGCCATATTAGTGATTTTTGGTTCAGCACTTGCACAGAGGCAGGGTAAGCTGAAGGTGGAGTAACCAAAAAATCTCAGTGATCATTTTTCGACATGTTAGATATGCGTTCAGAGATATGCACGAGTTATTGGATATGTAAAATTCTGAATTGCAGATGACAGAGAATCATTCAATAGCATCAGGAAGCGACGGAGTATCGAGGCTTATCGATACTGCGGAAACTTCTGGAATAACTCGACTTAGCAGAACTGATAGTGAAAGTGAGGGTGAGCACTTACGAAGGGTTGCAGAAGAGTTGAGTGGATCTGGTGAAAATCGCCTCAGAGTTCTGGAGTCCTTGCTGTCAGACCGAAATTTTTCAACGCGACTGGAGGCTGCATTCGAATTAGGTAAGATTGGGTCTTTTAAGTCGATTGTCATACTTCGTAATCTTCTCTTGTCTCAGGATGAATCAAGTTGGCAAATTGCGATACATGGTCTTAGAAAGGGCGGATCCAGAGAAGGTTGGTTGTGTCTAGAAAGTGTCGCTATGGATGATGCTAAGCGTCTTGATCCTTCCAATTTTAAGGTGTCTGAGCTTTCGTTCAGGCGTCTTATGGCAATGGGCAGAACCAAGATGATGGATCGACTTTTCAGAGCAGCAGATGGGCACTCAAGATCGATTTCAGGTGATGTCGCTAGGCATTTTTTAGTTAAAGCTGTTTCTACTCTGCCGTATCAACACAAAGAAGTTATGGAGCACAGGCTCGGCATCATCACAGGTGTTTCCGCAACGCCTTATGCTACAGCCGATGCCTTAGGAATCGATTTAGAACAAGTGCGTGCGCTTGAGCTTGAGGCATGGAACTTTATTCATTCACCGATCCAAACAATCATTGAGTAGATTTCGACATAAATTGCATAAACATTGATCAACAAGTTGAAATTTACACGGACACGGCTGTGCAGCGCTATACAGGCATCCCGTTAATGGCTTCCTCTTTATTTTCTGCATTCCGTTCACTCAATAATCGTAACTTTCGTTATTTGTGGTTTGGTCAACTACTTTCTGCTACTGCGATGCACGCCGACATGGTCGCGCGTAGTTGGCTAGTTTGGGAGCTTACTGGATCTTCAACTTCTGTTGCATCAGTGCTTATAGTTAGAGCAGTTCCGATGTTGCTGTTAGGGCTGATTGGTGGTGTTGCAGCAGACCGTTTCAATCGCCGTAATCTCCTTTTTTTAATACAGATTTGGACCATGCTTATGCATGTGATTATGGCCTTAGTATTAATGGCTGGAATTGTTGAGATGTGGCATGTTTACGTGCTCGCATTTGGTCTGGGTGCTGGAATGGCGATGAATCAACCCGTGCGTACATCGATAATTCCGAATCTAGTGGATCAGAGTTACATGGTTAACGCCATGTCGCTTAACTCCATTGCGATTAATAGCACTCGACTCGTAGGGCCTGCACTTATAGCTTTGTTGATTGCGGCAACTGATGTCGGATGGGCGTACGTATGGTCGGCTGGCGCTTATGTATTAGTTCTTCTGACGACTGCTCAGATTAAGATTCCGACGGTATCTGTAACAGGTAAACGGCTCAATCCATTCACACAGCTTATAGAAGGTTTTGTATATATTGGCAGGAACAGAGTCATACTCGCTCTTGTCTTACTTGGACTCGGACCTCTCGCGATTGGATTCTCTCATCAAACATTGCTTCCTCAACTTGTAGAAGAAGAGTTTGGGGCAGGGGTCGGACTTATGGGTATACTGACATCCGTTGGGGCCGTTGGTGGGCTCAGCGGCGGATTGTTCATAGCGTCACGTCGAACGGTTTCATACAAAGGGCGATTGATGCTTTTTTCTTCTATTTCATATGGGTTGGCATTGCTTGGTTTTGCCGGTGCTAATTTTTTGTGGATGGCATTTCCTTTGATTATTTGGATTGGCATTTCTCAGACAATATTTAGAGCAGGTAATAGTGCCACTTTGATGGAAATCGCTCCTGATCGTTTACGTGGCCGAATAATTTCAGCGACTCTACTCGATACTGCACTTTCTCCTGCTGCAGGGCTCGCAGCCGGCTACGCTGCAGATAATTACGGAGTTAGTGCTGGATATGTCCTTTTGTCTGTGGGTTGCCTGAGCATTGTTGTGTTGACGTTGCTGGTTTATCCCAACATACGTCAACTTTAGTTTCTATCGGTTTCATCTGGCCGAAGGTAATATTTTGTAGTTTATTGGTGTTCTAGTCTTATAGAAAATAGCTAAAAAAGCGATCAAAAAAATTAAATTATGAAAATTACTGATATCAAAACGTTTGTTGTAAGAGGAGGGCATCGTAATTGGGTGTTCTGCAAAGTTGAAACAGACGAAAATATTCATGGTTGGGGCGAGGGTTCGCTTGAGCGACACGAGTTTGCCGTTGAGTCCGGAATAAAGTTGCTCGCAGAGCGATTAGTAGGAAATGATCCCACACAGATTGAGCGAAACTGGCAGATCATGTATCGCCATGGTTTTTGGCGCGGTGGTGTCGTTATGGGCTCTGCGATGGCTGCAATCGATATTGCTCTATGGGACTTGACAGGCAAGGTGTACAACCTCCCGATATACAAGATGCTTGGTGGTGCTGTTAGAGATAGAGTACGCGCTTATACACATGCTGATGATTTGAGAGGAGGATGGGACCAAGTCGATAAAGGCTTTTCCGCTTACAAGACGGGTGGATGGAAGATCGAAAAAAACTCGTTTCATGAAAAAGATGTTGTCGAGGATCTATATGAGAAAATCAAGTCTATGCGGGAATATCTTGGGCCTGAGACTCTCATAATGATTGATAATCATGGGAGGTCCCGACCATCTGTTGCGATACGTCAGATGGAGGCTGTTCAAGAGTTTGATATCACTTTTTTTGAAGAACCAATCCCACCAGACAACCTTGATGCGATGGAGCAGATTAGAAATTCAGGAATTCGAATGGATATAGCAACCGGTGAACGCTTGTTCTTCCGTTATGGATTTAGAGATATTCTGCATCGTCGCCTCACTGACGTTATTCAACCTGATATCGCACATACAGGTGGTATTTCTGAGATCAAGCGAATAGCTTCTATGGCAGAGATCGAATACATCAAGTTTGCACCTCATAATCCCAATGGACCAATAGCGTCTGCTGCCTCTTTACACGTATGCGCTACGGTTCCAAATTTTTTGATTCTAGAGACAGCTCGTGATATGCCTTGGAACGATAAAATTCAGACAAATCCATTAGTTATTAAAGATGGATATTTCGAGTTGCCAACTGACTCAGGTTTAGGTACTGATCTTGATGAAGAAGTTCTCTGCACGCGACCTCTAAAACAAGAAGATTCGGAACGTAGCGGAAATGCTGGTGGTGATTCGGGAAGCTGGAACGCCGAAGATGGTTCTCCAGCGGATGTATAGATAACGTCTTCTGTATTTAGTGACTCATTTCAGGGTGATGTTTAAGGTTCTAGTATGACAAATCAGAAATTTCGCGCTGCATTGTTCGATATGGACGATACGCTTATCGATCGTCAGGCGGCATATGAAGCTGTTTACCGTCTGTTTTACGACCAGCAGGATGCCGTCAACTCATTAACGCCGTGGGCAGAAGCAATTGATTACTTCTGGTCCCTTTCACCAAATAATGCACACGACTCTAGAAGTGCAATAGAAGAGATACAAAATAAGTGGCCTGATGTGGTGAGTGATCCTGAAACTCATTACAGATTTTACTTTTCAAATATGGTCAGGCTGGTAGAAATGTTGCCAGGAGTTGAAGAGTTCGTGAAGTGTTTAAATGATTCTGAAATTAGCTGGGGAATTGTGACAAACGGGGATCAATTCCAGCATCAAAAAGCTGAGAATACGGGTCTCGACAAGACTTCACCGTTTGTTTTAGCGTCGAAATTATTTGGTGTGGATAAGCCAGCCCCTGAAATATTTTTAGAAGCAGTTAGATTGCTTGATGTTAAAGATCTTCAAGCTCACGAGGTACTTTTTGTTGGTGACAATCCATACACAGACATATTAGGTGCCAATGCCGTTGGTATGAAAACGGCCTGGATTTGTATGGGTAGGGAGTTCCCTGATGATGTACCTGCCCCAGATTATATTGTTGAGCATGTTAGCGGACTTAAGCGTTTGCTGATCTAATCTTTACAATCGTGTTACGACAAACTTATATAGTCAATTCGTAACTCACATTCACTGATTGTCACAGGGTAATTTGAATTGGGTTTAGAATGCAGTTTTCGATGACGTTGCATTCTGAATCATTTTTAAAGGTGGTCCATAACATTGTTTGGTGTAGCAGTACTTGGAACGGGCAGGCTCGGTGGTAATTACATTGATATCGTGAATCGAACCTCTCGAGCGGATCTGAAAGTTGTTGCCGAAGCTCGAGATGAAGTTGCGGCGCCGTGGAAAATTAAATACCCGGATGTTGAATTTGTGAATGACTATCGAGTTGCACTAAAGCGTGATGATGTGCATGTAGTAATTGGTGCGCTTCCGCATTGGTTGCATTATCGGGCAGGACTCGATGCTGCAGAGGCAGGAAAGCATGTCTATATGGAAAAACCTATGGCGCTTTCTGCTTTAGAGGGTATTGAACTGTTGAGCGCTGCTAAGGCGAACGGCGTGAAATTTATGACTGCACATACACAGAGATATTATCCTGCAGTTCAAGCGATGAAGAAGATTGTTGACTCTAAACGACTTGGTGAAGTGGTTATGGCATATGACATGTGGCATAAGGTTTACCAGCCTTGGACGCGACCTCCATGGATGCTAGATGCTTCTAAAGGCGGTGGAATGGGGCAGATGGACGGCACTCATGAGATTGACCGCCTTATGTGGATCATCGGTGATGATGTCGAGACGGTTAGCGCTAGAGTGGGTCAGATCACATACCCGAGGACTGAAAATCCAGAGATTGACTGTGATGATACTGCAATGTGTTTTCTAAGATGGAAGTCAGGTAAGGTTGCCACAATAAGCCGAATGGCTTGGAGGGTGGGTGCTACCGAGTACGGGGCTAATTATTTTTTCACAGATGGCATGGCAAAATTTCGTTTGAAGTACGGTCAGGGACCTGAACAGGAAACTGCTTTGTGGATTGCTGATTCCGAAGATGGAATATGGCGTAAAGAAGAAATAATAGAAAATGACTCAATGTTCGAGGAGTTTAAAGACTTTATTGAAGCTCTCGAACGCGGAGACGGTGACACTCCGATACCTCAAGAGCACGGGCTTAATGTTCTCAAAGTGTTTGAGGCTACCGAGGAGTCGGCGCGAATCGGCCGGGAGGTGGAAGTTAACTGGTAAATCTTTTGATTTGGAATCAGACGCCAACTCCACCTTGAACAATTTTGTCATCTCTGGTTACGTCACCTAAATGGTTTGTGTGGGATGAATCATTTATTGATCCTATGCTCCAGCCATGGCGTCCAAAACGGAAACGGCTGATTGAGCAATTGAAGATATCGGTTCGCGCTGCTAGTCGATTGTCTATGCCTGTGATGTAATGGATCAATGCGCGCATAGTATCGCCGTGGCTTATGATCGCTATTGTGTGTGTACCTGGTTTTTCGTACCAGTCTTTTTTGTAGATTATTTCGTCTTCTAGCCAGTTGGACGCACGACGCTCAACCCAACGCATAGTCTCCCCGTCAGCAGCTTTAAAGAATTTGCCTTTTTCTGCCATTAGTAGTCTTACTTCAACGGGCATCACATCTTTCGCCATTTTGCCACGCCATGCTGGAGTTTGTTTTTCTATGATTGCGTCAACTTTTTCGAACTCGACATCCGGTGTACCCATACCGCGCAACACCCCTTGAGTGGTCTGGACCGCTCTAAGCAATGATGAAGAGTAGATCATGTCGAAATCCACTCCTTCTGAAGCTAGTCTGGCACCCGCCGCTTCAGCTTGCTTATGCCCCCTCTCAGTCATGGGTGCGTCGAAGTTTTCCCCCGCAGCAATTCCAGGTGTTATGTTCGATTGTGACTCTCCGTGGCGTATGAAGTAGAAATCGAATTCAACGTTCTCATGAATCACTTTAGGACTCTCCAATCTTGCTATCCGTGTTTTATGAATCGTTAGTTAAGAAGAAACATACCAGTACTGTCTAGTTTAGAAGGTATGTATAACGAATTCGATGATAGTTATTTACAGAAAACACCTTTGACTCTCTTCGGGTAGTATTACCCTATCTAAAATGAAACCGGCTATCTGGCCGATTCAAGATTATGAAGTGATTCTTGAGGAAGACATGAAACCAGCTGACTTGAAAGTTGCACTTAAAGCAAAAAAGCCCGTATTTGGATTTATGATCTCAGCAACTGCGAGTATGCGTTGGGGTAGAGTATTCGCCGGCAGTACTCTCGATTATGTCGTGATAGATGCGGAGCATGGTTCTAGAGATCGTCAAATGATTGCTGACACTGTAGACCAAATGAAGTCTTTAGATATCACTGCCATAGTTCGAACACCAAACACAGAAGAAGTTTGGGTTGCGATGGCCTTGGACGCAGGCGCTGACGGTGTTTTAGTTCCATATTGTGAAACAGTTGATGAAGTGCGCCATACTTGTATGAAACTCCGAACACACCCTCTAAAAGGCGAGTACTACGAGAAAGTAGTCGAAACCGGCGAGTACCCGAGTGATAAGTCAAAGACTTATCTAGAGAATCGACACAAAGATCACATATTTATTATGGGTGTCGAAAGTAAGCCGGCCGCAGACCGTGTTTCGGAGTTGATTGGATGCGCTTCAATCGATGCAGTGTTTATCGGACCGAACGATATGACCACTTCTTTAGGTATACCAGATGAGGTTGAGAATCCAATTTATCTGGACACACTCAGCCATGTGATCAAAACTGCCGATGACAATGGCATACCCACTATGATTCACCAGCAGACGATTTCAACCTCAAAGACGGCTATTGAACTTGGAGCACGTTTTATTCTTCATTCATCTGACGCTGGAATTCTGCTACGTGGAATTCAAGATGAATTTGCGGTATTGCGAGATTTTGCTGGTGGAGCAGAAGTAGCGGCTGAAGATACATTGGATGTCGTTTAGGATAGATCTAGATTCGATCAGAGCGAATGGATACTTTTAAATTAGATTATCCGAGTACGAATTTTTGGAAAGACTCTGCGTATTTTGCATCTATTTTCTTACCTAGTTCAGCCCGTCGTTTTTTCATCCAACTGCCAGCTTCATCTGGATTTGATACTTGGCTAACATGTTTTTTTAGAGCTTTAATGGATGTTTCGACATCGTCTTCGGTGAGCGGGTTCCAGAAGTTTGCGTTATCGCCAAAACTCATTACCCAGACCTCTCGTACTTTGTGAGGTTCCAGACCTTCGTTGTGAAATAGTTCAGGAAATGTCAGATGGTCCCGTGCACTGGGGAACACTGCAGATAAGGCAGCTTCGCCCGCCGCAAAATGGTCGGGATGCCCTATGTACCCCGAACTTAGAAGATCGCGATTTGGATTTGTCGTGATGAGGACTTCTGGTCGATACTTTCTGATTTCACGAGCAATATCCCTCCTAACTTCGAGGTTTGGCTCAAGGTATCCATCAGGGTACCCGAGAAACTCGACAGCTTTCAGGCCGAGTGTCTTTCCGGCTTCTATTTGTTCTTCCGCTCGAACTTTGGCCAGATCCTCAGGGCTGACGTTACGGTCTTCAGTTCCTTTAGAACCATCTGTGCATAGAACGTAAACTACTTCCCAGCCAAGCCGGGACCATTTTGCCACGCTGCCAGAACATCCATATTCGGCGTCATCAGGGTGAGCCGTCACCACCATTGCTCGTTTGCATTCGTTGTCTGAACGGTCGTCAACTTCCATTGATTTACTTGCTCCTGTAAATGTGAGTGAACCGCTCTAGATTAGATTCATCGGAGTGAAAATTTTACCATCCGGTGTTGCCAGGTTAGCTATATAAAGCATTTATTTAAGATGCTTAATTACGAAATCTGTGACCTTTTCGACGGCTAGTTTTGATGAAAAAAAGGTGTTGTTGTGATCGGTGTTTGGAATCCCAAAGAATTCATAGCTTTGATGTTTTGCAGATGATTTGGCATTCGCAAAATGCTCATCTTCTTCTCCGCAGAAAAATAAAGTTGGTGCAATGTGGTTTTTCAATCTATTTTCTGCTCCCTTCCACCAAAGTAGTGCTTCGTGTGATGCAGCAAGAGCAAGAGGGTCATTGCCTGGGCGTTCGCCATCCGGCTTTTCAATGGATTTTGCTCTTCCGGACCGTAACACTCGAATGTGTCTTTTAAATCGTCGGGAATTTACGTTTGCTGGCAGTAAATGCATACCGCCTATTGTTAGTAACTGAAGGCGTTCTGGTGTTGAAGCTGCGAGTTCTAGCCCGGTACGTCCGCCCATAGAAAAACCTATGTAACCATATTTATTAGCACCGTAGTGATCTGCAAGTGCGGTCACTACTGCTGCACGTTTTTCAACCGTATGATCTTTAGGGTTGTGAGATCGGCTCGATAGACCGTGACCGATCGCATCAAAGATCATTACGGTTGCGTATGGTTCAAGTGAACTTATCCAGCCACCACGGTTCCAGTCTCGGCCCCATGAACCGAATCCATGATGGAGAATCAGTAATGGTCCGGAACCCGACGTTTCGTAATTAACTTCGAGAGATTCTAGCTTTAGTATTGGCATTACACGATTCTAATTGGAACTACAGCCCCGAAAAGTTAGGGGCGAATGTAACATCTAAGCCTCGTAGTATTTGTAAACATAACTCACATTTTGGAGCGTCAGACAATGGCACAACCGCTTGTTTCGGTGATTATGGGTAGCACATCTGATCTGTCAACCATGCAGCATACTGCGGATATGCTTGACGAGTTGGGTGTTCCGCATGAAATTCGAGTTGTGTCAGCACACCGGACTCCCGATCTAATGTTTAAATTCGCAGAAGAGGCGAAAGATCGCGGTATTAAAGTAATTGTAGCTAGCGCTGGTGGTGCTGCACATTTACCAGGTATGACGGCTGCCAAGACAGTTTTGCCGGTGATTGGGGTTCCTGGGGTTGGTCCTCATCTCGATGGTTTGGATTCATTAATGTCTATTGTTCAGATGCCCCGTGGTTATCCGGTTGGTACGGTAGCAATTGGAGAATGGGGTGCAGTGAATGCTGGAATTCTTGCTGCTCAGATCATTGGTTTAATTGATTCCTCTGTTCAAGAAAATATAGAGAATAGGCGCGGTCGGATTACTGCAGAAATAGAAGAAACTACATACGTAAAACCTGAAGTCGATTAGCGTATGAAATCGAACTCAACTCTGAAACCAGGTTCGACTATAGGTATTATCGGTGGTGGCCAATTGGGGCGTATGCTGGCTATCGCTGCGCGTCAGATGGGCTATAAGACAGTTGTGCTTGATCCAGATGTAAATTGTCCCGCAGGCCAAGTTGTAGATAAGCAGATTGTTGAACCTTATGGTAGTCGTAACGCGTCGCTTGAATTGGCTCGTTTAAGCGATGTGATCACATATGAATTTGAGAATGTTGACGCTGACTCTGTCGCATATGCATCAGAAATCGTTAACGTTTACCCGTCACCTGATGTTCTTAGAACCACTCAGCATAGGTTGCGCGAGAAAAATGTACTTTTAAAAGCTGGTATTTCTGTTGCTCAATTTCGTGAGGTCCGCTCAATACAAGAACTTTATGCAGCTGGAAAAGATTTAAGTTATCCGATGGTTCTTAAAACAGCGACTGAGGGATATGACGGAAAAGGCCAGTTGATTATCAGTAATGCTGAAGAAATTGGTCAATCTTATGAATCTTTGAGTTCGCGTGGCACCGATTTGATTGTTGAAAAATTTATTCCATTTAAGATGGAGATTTCGGCTATTTGTGCTCGAACTTCCGACGGACAGACCACGACCTTTCCGCCCTCTGAGAATATTCATAGAAATCACATTCTAGATATGTCCATCGTCCCACCTCGGTTACCAAAAAGCCTTACAGATAAGGCCAGATTGTTGGCGGAGAATGTTGCAGTCAAACTGGACGTTGTCGGTTTAATAGCCGTGGAGATGTTCGTTACAGAGGAAGATGAATTATTGGTGAACGAATTGGCACCCCGTCCACATAATTCGGGACATTATTCCATGGGTGGATGTGATATTTCTCAGTTTGAACAACTAGCTAGAGTTATGGTTGGATTACCTATATCAAACCCAACACTTTTGTGTCCGACTGTTATGGTGAATTTATTGGGTGAAATCTGGGAGGATACTGATGGTGAGCCTGACTGGGCAGGGGCACTGTCATTTCCTGGTGTGAACTTGCATCTTTATGGTAAAGCCGAGCCTCGAACAGGGCGTAAGATGGGGCATATAAATGTAGTAGCAGATACGATTGAAGATGCTATTTACATTGCAAATGAGTCTCGTGCGAGAGCGTGGCGTCGCTCCACACCATAAAAGCTATCTTTTAGCTTTTGGTTTACGGAAATGGGCATGGACATCAACGTTCTCACCGACCTCTGATAATTCTATCTGGCCGTTGTGAACTGTGTAAATCTTGTCTGCCATGTCAAGAAGTGTTCGGTCGTGAGTTGTTGCAACGATAGACATACCTTCGTCTGTGACCATATTTTTAAACAGACTGAAAATTTCTGAGGCGTTAACTGAGTCTAGTTCACCGGTCGGTTCGTCAGCTAGGATAACGTCTGGTCGCATTGCGACTGCACGCGCTATAGAGATTCTTTGTTGTTCGCCACCTGATAATTCATATGGCCTGTGTTTTGCTCTACGGCTTAATCCTACGATGTCTAATACTTCGTTTGTTCTTTTTGATCGTTGTGATGTTCCGAGCCCTGCGATACGCATTGGCAGTTCAACGTTTTCATATGCAGAGAGAAGCGGTAAAAGAGCGAACGATTGGAATACGACACCAATTCTATGTCGTCGTAGTTCAGTGAACTGCTTTTCGTTGAACTTTGCCATATCTTCACCTTCGAAAAGTACACGTCCTGATGTTGGATGATCGAGACCTGCGAGCATATTCAAAAGAGTGGTTTTGCCGGAACCTGAACGTCCAACTAGCGTTATAAATTCTCCTTGACTTATTTCGAGGTTAACAGACTGAATTGCTTGAACGATTTCACCTGAAAGTTTATATTCACGCGTTATATTTATGGCTTGGATTATTGGCTTTCTCGTGCCAAATGTATTTTCGGCAGAGAGTTGACTAGTCGCCTGGTTCAAGTGTTACCTTTCCGTTGTTTACGTCGACTCGCACCCGACGTTCAATGTTTAGATTATCTAGCATATCTCGAGGAATTTGTACTGACCCTGCAGAGTCGATTAGCAGAAATTCTTCAGTCCCTGTAGTATCACCACCAAGCTTGCGCTCAGACGAAATTTCGCGAGTGGTTTCAGTGCTGGTTTTACCATCTTTAATTGCTACGGCACGCCCAACACTCGTAGCTATAGCAGGATCGTGTGTAACTATCACAATGGTAGTGCCTAGATCCTGATTGACCTTGTTTAGTAATTCTAGGATTTCATGGCCAGTCTGGTCATCGAGTTCCCCTGTGGGTTCATCGGCGAGTAGGAGGGGTGGTTGGTTGGATAGTCCGATGGCTATTGCTACGCGTTGTTGTTCTCCACCGGAAAGTTGGGAGGGTTTGTGATACAGCCGGTCGCTTAGTCCGACCATATCCAACAGGTCATTGGCTCGCTCTTTACGTTCGGATTCAGTAGTGCCAGAAATAACCATTGGAAGCTCTACGTTTTCTAATGCGGTGAGATATGAGAACAGATTTCTAGAAGTCTCCTGCCATATGAATCCCACCTCATGACGACGGTAATCGACAATTTCCTTACTCGTCATTTGGAGTAGGTCGAAATTTCCGACTCTGATTGTTCCTGCGGATGGAAAGTCGTATCCTGCAAGGATATTCAAAAGAGTAGATTTACCACTTCCTGATGCTCCAACAATCGCGATGATTTCACCTCGATTTACGTTTAGCTCAAGTCCGCGCAACGCTACAACTTCTAGATCAGCAGCTTTGTAGATCTTAAAAAGTCCGCTACAGTCAATATAAGATAAATCCGATGTCGTCACGGAGGATAGCCTTTGTTTGGGGTGTTGTGATTAACTTTCTCCCATCCGCATCACTCTGTGGATGGACATTCTGTAAACAGAGATCAAAATAATTCCGATAACTATTAGGAATACTACGCCTAATATAGCGAAGGTAATTCCAAATCCCATCCAGTTTATTTGAACAATCATAGGTGGAACTACTGTTGCATTTTCTCCTGAATTAGCGAGGTATGGCATTATGGTTGTACCTAGGCGCGAACCCATAAAGATTCCGAGGCCAACGGCTACCCCAATTACCATAACTTGTTCAAGTACTACTAGGAACAATAATTGTTTCATAGATAATCCTATTGTTCTCAGTAGAGCTAGTTCGGAGCGTCTGGCGTTAAAGGAAACCCTAGCATGAACAAGAAATCCAACTGCACTAACAGTTAGCACTGTGAAAAAAGCTATGCCGAGCAATGCCTTCCATCCAGCAAAGACTAGAGGGTCGAATACGACATTGGCTAATTCTACTGTTCTGTCGGTTGTACTTGATCCGGGTCGGATTCGTAAAGAACGAAGTTCTTTAGCAATAGGTTCGACAGCTTGGTCTGGGGTAACTAATGATTCTAGAATTTCTCCATCTGATGCTATTCGTTTAGCTCCCTGTGTGGTGGCGACCCAAAACTCAGTTGGTTGAATATTTCCGGTTGTCCGCGTAACGTTCATTCTTTCATGGAGAGCTTTAAAATCTGCGAGTATGAAAGGTTGTTCATCAAGAGACATTGTTGGAAAATATTCGACCACATCGTGAATCGAGATTTTGACCAGTACACCTGCCACAGATATTTGTAACACTTCTCCGTTTTCGCCTCCGAACATCTTGACGAAATTCTTGCTAGCGAGCACAGGAATTATTTCCAGTTCAGATCCGTGAGCAAGCCCGCGGTATTCTCTTGGGTCAG
>DBSW01000087.1 GCA_002306745.1 Dehalococcoidia bacterium UBA1332
AGGGGAAAATCCCTAGAACCCCATGATGCTCTGCATCTTTTACAAAGGCCACGAAGTTCTGCACCCCCAGGGTCTGTAAAAGCTCCGATACTTGGAGGCGTTTATCGCTAACCAGGAGCGAAGTGTCATCATTGCTCAATGAGACAGTTTCTATCTGGAGCTTCACATTGGCTTGAATGCCAGGTGTGAGATTAATCAGCGACTTCACAGGGCGGTCGGAGTAGATCCCAGTTGGCAGGTCATCATGCTTTTTAAGCGTGGCTAATAGTATGTTTCCGCCATAGACATTGATTTCGATAAGGGCCTTCATACGATTCATCCTTGGATCGAGTAGTACTTTTCAAAGATCTCAAGTGCCTCCCGATTTGTCAGGCCGTTTCCGAGTCTCTCACGGACGAATGACTGAATGCCTGGTTCGCGTTCAATCAGGTTTGTAATGAGCTTTACAACGTAATCGGATGTTTGGTCATTGAGGGCGCGTGTTCTGGTAACGGAAATGGCCGTCATGACCTCTGCTGCAAGCGTGCTGTCAGCATGTTGGCGATAATCGGAAGGTGGTACTGAGTTGATGATGTTTGAGGAGTGATTGTTATTTTCAGACGAAAACCAGTCACCGATAGCCGGTCTTGGTAGTTTACCGGTACCGGACTCAATAAAGGGCAGTGTGTAGAAGGTCGCAACAGCTCCCAGTATGAAGCCAATTATTGTTCTGATCATTCATCACTCCAAAATAAAAGAGGGAGGGTTCCCCCTCCCGGTGTTAGATGTTTAATGCCTTTCTGGTTCGATTTTTCAGTGATTCGCCAAACTGACTGGCATTAACAGACTTATCTCTCAGCCAGTAAGTGATCGTGATTTTGCTTTCTTTGTCAGACTGCTTCTCGATCTGGCTGTCGATGATTGCCTGAATGCCATCGTGGTTGCGATCGGCACGCATGTGGTAGTAAACCGAAGGAGTAGCATCGTAGGCGTAGGCGAAAGTCTGCATTTTGGCTTCGGCCATGCTCCCCCATTCCTGACGGATTTCCTGCTCGGTGTAGTAGTTGAACTCTTTCTTAATCTTCAGGAACGCGACATCCACATTCACTGGCACGGTAAATGCGATTTTGTGCTCAGTTGGCTTAGCGGTAGTGGTATTTGCAACGGTAGTTTCGGTAGTCGTTGTCTGGGTTACCTGTGATTCCTGTGCTGTTTGTTCCTGGTTAGCTTTACCATCATGGTTGATGGGCTTGCCGGTAATGGGGTTGTTCCAGCAGGTCAGGCATTTGCCATCAGAAGAGTAAACGTGCTGGTTGGAGGCGCAGCCGCTAACGATAAGAACCAAGGCCAAAGAGCCGAAAAGTGCAGATAACTTCATGAATGTTCTCCTATAAAGAGTGGTTTATTTAAACGTTACTACGAGGTGCCAAACTAGCAACCCGGCAAACCAGGTTGCTGAATGAGCATCGAGCCAGGAGACACCTGCACATAGAAGTCTTGGATAGACCTGTGTAGCTTGGGATTATCCCGGTCATCGAATGAAAACCAATAAAAAAAGGGTCATCGAGGATGTACCCTTTTATGGCGCTAGTACCTTCCATAGCCGGATCTTTGGAATGGATACTGCTGTGAATGGCGTTGATTGGGGGCTTTAGGCTGGTCTTGAACCAGTCTGACGTTTTTAGCCACTAGGCCTTTGCTGTTGATGTGGCATTCAAATTCCACTGTCCTCCCTGGACGCAAGTACTGGCAGTTTTTCAGTTCGTTTGCGTGGACCATGATGTCCGGAGCATCACCCCCATTGTGCAGAAACCCATATCCTTTGTCGGTGAACCATCGTTTAACCGTTGTCTGCATCCGTTAGACTCCTTCTTATTGGTGCTGCTGTTCCAAGTAGCGCTTCAAACCAGGCTTTTCAATGTTGTACCCGTCCTTTCGGGTCTGGCTGATTAGACTGGCTTCCGATAGACGCTTGATGGAACGCTGGATATTAGAAGCGACGCCTTTAACATCGGTTTCCTTGTCGATTCTGGCCATTAGCTCTTTTGAGAAGGGGTTTGTACCCTTGCAAAGCGCCAGAAACACAAGCCGGTCGATCGGCTTCAGTCTCTTTGATATGCCCTCGAAATCTTCGGTTGCTTCCATAAGCTGAAGCACATATTCCAAGGCTTCCTCAACAGTAGCCTTGAAGGTAATCATTTGGGCGATCAGCTTCATCATCCAGTACGGTGACTGATCCAAGTCCAGGAAGGCCTTGCGTAATGGTTGAATGGCAATAGTGATCTGGTGGTTTTTGGCCAGCTTGTCTCTCAGAAATTCAATGAATTGATCATCGAGGTCTGGAAAATCGTGTTGTTCAACGAAGTGGTAGAACGGTGACTTTGATTCGTTCAGCAGCAGATCCAGATAGTGTCTGGAGGAGCCGGTAAAAATGCTTTTTACCTTGCCTTGGCGCTTGTCCAGCATGGTCCGGAGCGTGTGAGCAAGCGGGTCAAACTGGGTGGACGTTGTTAGATGTTGCACTTCATCAATCAGTAGCAAAACCGTTTTCTTGCCAGCCTTTTCGACCAGCATACTGAGTAACTGATCGAGATAGGCGAGTTCTTTGCTGGTTGGTTTACTCGGATTGTCGGCAAACTCTACTTCCATTTTCCCCAGCAGCTCGTTGCTTACGGTGGTCTTTTTGATTTTGGCCTTGAGCAACCGGCTGAAGGTCGCTTTTTTATCGAGCGCCGCAATGGCATCTTCCAGGGCTGCGATCAGTCCTTCATGGGGGGCATTGATGTTTTGCCATAGACTCGCATAGACAGGGATGTAGTTTTTCTTCTGCGATAGTGGCGCGAGATCCTGAAGGATGAATAGCGTCTTTCCTTTACGTCGAGGGGCTATGATCGCTAGGCTTGATGAGATACCGAGGGCCAGTAGGCCAAGGTATTGTTCTGCCAGCTCTGTTCGTGGATAGTGCCACCCTTCCATAAAAAGGTCCCCTATATTTGTTTTGTGACTTACGCGGGATTACGCGCCAATTGCATAATTACGCATAATACAGGTAACTGCGCGTAATTCAAGCCCTACCAGCTATTTTTTATAACAACTACTATACCAGATCAGCCATAATAAAATGGCCATGCGGCAGCCTTACCTCCTCACTCCGATCGACACCCCCGAGTAATCCCTACTTTACTGATTGACCCCTGCACCGGGAGGCGTAGCCTCGCGAGTGCCAAGGAAACAGAAGGAAAATAAAGGAAAGGGAAGGAAAAAGAAGGGGCGCAACCCGAATTTTGCACAGAGGTTGGGGTGTGCCACCAATAAAGAGTACCCCCTTGCTGATCTGGTATAGTATACCTGTTTTATTTGTTGTGTCTTGGGCTCAAGATGTCGTCTTAATTTGAGCATCCTGAAAACCTATCCTTGTTGCGACTGATTTTGCGTAGCTTGTGCTGCACTCTATCACTCGTCCTGCATCATCCGTAACCAGGTAACGATCGCCACCCTGCCCCTGCTGGGCTATTGTCACTACGTTATATGCTCCTGCTTTCTTATCAGAAGGTACGATCTCGCATTCGATGAGATGCCCAATCCGCAGCATATTGAGAGCCATTTCAATGGTGTGCATATTCAAATCCTTCAGTGATTAATATCCGTTGTAAGACTGGCTTACGTTTGCTTATCTGGTATTCTATACATATTACTAATGTAATTTGGACTTGCTGTCCAGTGTGGTGGTGGAATGAATATCCAAACTCATGACAATGCCGTCGTCTTACCTGCGGAATACATCCGGGTGCTTTACGAGGCTTACCAGGTGTTGGCCGAGGCCTGCCTGACGTTAAGTGGCGCGGTCCGTTCAGACCGGGAAAGCTACCCCGTTTATATCCCTACGTTCGGCATGGAAGACAGCGACAAGGAGTCCAATGAAGCAAGGGAGGCGGCTATTAAGTCGATGACGCAGTTGTTTGTGGCCGATGAGGGGGAACATGTGCCAGAAGCAGGAATTGTCTGTGCCTCACCGGAAACGGTAGCTGCCGTGGAGCAATTGAACGCCGCAAAAGCTGCCTTCAAAGATGCGGTGATGGCCATACGCAATTTTCAGAAAGAGACTGACGCTTCTGTATCGAGAATCTCCAAGCTGATCAGGGATGAAGTCACCGAAAAAGGTTACAGGACTGAGGCACTCAAGAAGGCAATGGGCACTGCTGGTATCGGCTCGCTAGACCTCAAGAGATGTTACGCACAGATCAGAATCATGCCACCGGCGCTGGATGTGTTTAGCTGGACGTGGGCGACTAACCATGCCCGGATCAAGAAGGTTACTCTCCAGGAAGCTATCGAGATGGCAAAAAAGCTACCTGGTCAGGGTGCGTCTCAAACTGCCGTTGATTTGTTAAACAAATGCAATCCAGGCGAGGTTCTGGTGAAGAAATCAACGCTACCCAATCAGCTCCGTGCAAACTATGCCTACCTTGAGGATGGCAGCATCGTCAGAAAATCATGCCCTATTTCAGGAGTCGTGATTGCACAACAGAAAAATCTACCCAGAAAATTCTGGCGGGATAATCCTGGCGATCAACGACGACGCCCGGCCCAAGAATCTGGAATCGAGGAAGAGCCACTTATCCTGGCGTTGGACCTGTATCGATATGCAAAATGAAGCTGAATTAAGCCCATCAGATCAGCCAAAAGTTCGCTGTTTTGGCTCCAATGCAGCTCTAACGGTCGAGGCCACCCCGCTTCTTGTGAAAGGCGTACCGCACGGACATACGGTAAATCTCGATGTCGCCCCGAGACAAGGTGAAAACGTCATCTGGGCGAGGAAGATAACTGTTCAATTGAGCGACACTGAGTTGCCAATCATGGCTGCCGTATGCCTTGGCTATCTTCCCAAAGCTCACTTCAAGCGCAGTGGCAAGGGCATCTTCATTGAGCGACAACCCAATAAGCTTTTTGTCTCTGCCACACAGGGAAGAGGTAATGCATTTGCGCTGCCAATTCCTATTGGCCAGACATTCCAGGTATCGAGCCTTGTCCTGGCTCAGCTTCAGAAACAAACGGAATATTCAGACAGTAACCTACTAATTGCTGCGCTTCGAGGCGCAGCAGGACTCTACAAGCCTAACAGCAGTTAAAATCCAAGGAAGCATCATGAAAAAATTTCTATTGATAACAACCCTGGCAATGACTTCCAACATGGCAACAGCATCTGTCGAGTGTCAGGCAGAATATATTAAAGGACTGAAGGTTAGCGATTCCGGGGAAGTGATATACACCAATTCTTCCGGTATATCCCGTCTTGCAGGAACACCTGGAACGCCGATAGGTTCAAAGTATATGCTCAAAACCCTTCTGGAGGCGATTGAAAATAAGTACCAGGTTAACTCCTCTTTTCCCAAGGGATACAACTGCAATACCAGCAATACCGAGGTCTCAGCAGAGTGGATTAAAATTGAGAGGCCGAATTAAACCGGGCTGTCTATTTAGCTATGGCTAGGCCGTGATTGTAGACCGAGCAAGGCATTTCAAGCATCTGGCTGTTTAATGAATGAATGAACCGTTGCCGACCCTCGTTTTCAAATGTCATGCTGGCCATACATACATTAATGTTCCCACTGCTGATAAATTATCTTCCTGCGTTCAAACGCTTCCCGCCCTCCCTCCATGATATTAACAATCTTCTTCTGGCTTTCCTTGTCATCAATACTTGCACCTTCGACCGTTATTTTGTCTTCATTGTACTGGCAACTAACAACAAGCTCCGCATCACCTAGAACTGGGAAATTTGCGTTATGTGTTGCAAAAATGAATTGCTGGTTAGGCTTGAGCTCTCGAATAAGTTTTACAACCTCCTCATAAATACTTTGGCCATCGAGATCGTCCTCTGGCTGATCAATCATGAGCAGGTCGCAATCTTTTTGGCTCAGGATGAATAGCATCATTGCGGATGCCCTTTGCCCTAATGAATGTTGCTTCAAATCTTTCCCGTGATACGTAACTTTGTAGCTATTGGGAACCTGAAAGCTAAGAAGTTCAAAAAGACTCTCATTAAACAGTCTAATAAAAACGTCTGCTTTGCTCTTCGTTTGCTCTGCTGCCGCCTCAAGGTCTTTGTATATTTCGCCAAAGTCAGCATATTTGTCAGCAATATTCTTGTAATACTCCTTCCTAATATTCTGCCCCTTAAATACTTCATCCATTTTACTCGCAAACTTTTCAGCATCCCCTTTATATTGAGGTTCAACTTTTAATGCTGATTGGGCAGTATTAATCTGTTCAAGGGCCTTAGTGATTAGCACATATTCCTCATGCCATGCTTCATTCAGTGACGAAATGGCAATCATTACTGCATTCTGTTTTTCTTTGTATTTATCAGTTTTTCTCTTTAGATCCTTTATCGACGCCTCAAGCTGTGTTTTCTTATTAGATAGTGTCACATATTCATCCGGTTGGATTGATGTGACGCCCTTTTCTGCCAGAGCTTTGACAATCTCTCTTTCTGTTTCAGCAAACGCCTCTTTAAGAGTGTCTTTCTTAGATTCCAGCTCAGTTTTAATAGATTCAAGTGCTTCCGTTTTTGAAGTTATATTGAGAAGGACCAATTTGGCCTCCTCTATTATTTTTTTCAATGTGTCGAACGTAGCATTAAACCGGATTAATAGATCTGAATTGTGCTGAGACGTATATTCCGGTATGTGAGATACGGACTCCTCAACCTCAACTATTCCATTATTTATGGAGTCAGCCCATTCACTTCCAATTTTTATTACTTGATCAAAGAAGGCCAGATCCTTTCCAAACTCCACTTGCTTATCAAGCTTTTCTTGAACTCCATACTTTTTAAACTGATCTAATCTGAATTGAACGTCTTTCAGATCATCTTCATCTGCATCTTTCTGCTCAACATCAGTGTTTAGAGCCATGAGAGCTGTAATTGCAGATTCTAGTTGGTCTACTCGTTCTTGTATTTTCTGGCGGATTGGCTTCAAAGAATCGCCAACCAGTTTTTCAACCAAATCCTGACCAAATCCTTTGCCAGCAGCAGCTAAGTCTTTTTGTCCGAAATAAAGTGGCTTCCATACCACTGTTTGGCGTATAGCTAAGCCTGGCTGGAGAATTCCATCAACATACACCTCGGGAGCATGGCGATGGATTCGCTTTATTTCATATAGAGTCCCGTGTTTATCGCGAGCTTCTACGACTATCTTGCCACCACTCTGCAACAAGTGAGGTATCAGGTCGTCCTTATAAGATCTATCCTGTGCAACCTGGCCGAAGGGAATATCTAAAGCATACCGGATTGATTCGAGCAATGATGACTTACCACTTCCGCGAATACCTATCAAACAATTAAGATGGGGTGAAAAAGGTACTCTTGAGTTGTCAAGTAAGCCTCCCTCATAGCGAATTGCTTCTATGTGTGAATGCGATACTTTACTTGGCTCTTTTCTTACTCTGAATTGAAAGTCACTCAATGAATATTTTACAGACTCATATGAAAGCTCTCCAATTTTCAAATACGCACATTGACCTCTTCCAATCTCATTGATTGCCTTCGGATCACTTCCTTCGAGTTCAGCAGGATAGCTTTCTCCCCACCAGCCTTTAACCTTTGTTCTGCATTTGGTGTCGGGCTTATCGTGAGTACGCACCTTCTGAAATCCAAGGCAATATTTCTTTATCAGAGGGTCATTCGCAAGTTCTTGTAAGCGACCACCATCTAGCTCATTCCATAAACCGCTGGCAGATTCAACGTGAGCAAAAACAATAAAGAAATCCTTATGATAAGTATCCAATTCTTCTAACGTTGCCCGAAGACCAAGCGAAGACCTACCATTTTCCTGCTCATATTCGGCAGGGGTTTTTCCTTTAAAGGCATTCCCGAGGAATTGATTAATTAGATCTTTCCCGCCTTCAATCCACTCTTGCGAAAATATAATGAGAGTATGAACGCCATTTGCACCGTCATTAACAGATAACTCAACACCTGGAAGCAATAAAATGCCGTTTTTCTTGGCTTTCTTACGAAGTGCGTTATATTCACCGACATCAAATTTATTATGATTGGTAATAGCACCTATTCGAATATCAGCTTTCTTTAAAGCATCGACATAATCATTAACGAAGCTGTTTTCCTCGCCCGTATATTTAAATTCTTTATCCGCCTTAGTATGCAAATGGAAATCCGCTCTCATCCATGAACTTCCATTTTGAAATGGTTCAACGTTCCAATCAGCCATAAGTGTTTTCCTTCTTGTAATTATTGCCACCATAACTTACAAGTTGGCAAAACGTGTTTATTTTGTTCTGTTGGTCTGTACTATTAGCTGTACTTTCCGCCAAACTACTGTTGCCAATAATAATGGCCAGAGATTGCGCCCTAGAGATGGCGACGTTAATGCGATTCTTGTCAAAGAGAAAATCCATGCCGCGTGGGGAATCATTAGCGTCGCTGGCGCACATACTGAAAAATACTACCGGCGCTTCTTGCCCCTGAAACTTATCCACGCTGCCCACTTTGGCATTTGGCCCTAATGCTTCACGTATTTTATTAACCTGAAAGTTGTAGGGCGCTACGAACAAAATGTCATCCCATCCGATCGGGCGCGTTTTACCGCCCTTATCGCAAAATTCCCGGCCCAATATATCCTGAACAGCGTGTTGAATGGCCTCCACTTCCTCATCGCTGGCTTGCGTATTCCCTTCGTGCTCGACCGGGATAAAAATAACACCGGCTTCCTTATTTATTGCACCAGCATAGCTCGCAGGAACCTTGATTACCTGTTTGTCATTATCTGGATGAGAATGCAGTTTTCCTTCGTAGATGGCCTCGCTAATGAACCGGTTAACCGCTGAGTGCATCCGATAGGTTGTTTCCAGGAACACACCTCGGTCTTCAGAGATTGTTGGGGTGTGGTGAAGCAGATAGTCCAACGTGGACAGGCCGCTTTCCCCTGGATGAGTTCCTTGCGCCGGTTGCCCTAGCTGCATCTGATCACCCATAAGGATAATGTTGCTGGTTGCACGACTCATAGCAATCAGGTTGGCCACTGAGACTTGTCCAGCTTCATCAACGAACAGGTAATCGAACTGTCCCTGTAGATCATCCCTGGAGAAACCCCAGGCCGTGGTGCCAATGACGCAGGCCTGTCTGGTATAGCTTGCAATGTCCTTGTTCTGAAGTACCGAAATCCCCAACGCCTGAATTTCATCGTCAGTATCTTTCGTGCAACCGAAGAACGCCTCAATTCCCTGGTCCATGCAGT
Source organism: Dehalococcoidia bacterium UBA1332 (assembly GCA_002306745.1). GTDB lineage: Bacteria > Chloroflexota > Dehalococcoidia > Lucifugimonadales > Lucifugimonadaceae > Lucifugimonas. Next base: position 9,240 of record DBSW01000087.1, read on the forward strand.
ATCTGGCGGTTCCCACCAATAAATTGTTGATTGCCTTGTGGGAGTTTGAGCTGATACCCACCCTCTTGCCCTGCCGTAGAAGCTCGGCGATAACGTGCTTACCTGTATAGGTCTTACCGGCACCTGGTGGACCTTGTATTGGCAGATAGGAGTTATCAAGGCTGGCAATGGCCTGAACGATTTGGGTCAACCGCTCTTTCGGGTTATGGCTCGACGCGATCGGCTGACCAGGTTGAAGGCCCTTGATTCGTGGAAAATCGCGCTTCAGGAAATCCACGATCGCACACTGGCTCAGCGAGCCTGCATCATACTCTTTGACTACAGCCTCTATGGACTGCGGGATTGGATCAGGTCTTACGTATTCATCTGGAACCAGGGTAATAATGGATGGTGGCTCAGCCTTGGCCTGAACCGTGATAATGCCTTCCCCCAGATTGGTAAATTCAGGTAAGAGTGTCACCTTCAAGCGCTCCCCCTTGTCGTTTTCCTCTCCGAGGACGTAGAAAGAGGTTGTATTGGCCAGCTTGAATTCCTGGTTTGGATTGAATTGGTACTCGTAAGCCAAGTTTCGAGCCCTCGATGAAGGCTTAAATGGCTCCGCCTCTGACCTTTCACATGCTGCCAGACAATCCAGGTCATCAATCAAGTCAATTTCAGTGAGGCCAAGGCGATCAAATAGCCTCCAAAAAACCGGCTTAGATTCCCGCCGATGAAATTCCAATGACCAGGCTAGATTCTCTGTCACTGAGGAAGTGATGGAATCACTGTCCTTGGTGGACTCCGCTTTCTCTAACAGAGTATCCCGTAGCCTGGTTCGCTCAGTGATTTCCTCTGGCACATCCGGTTCGACAACCTCCGTTCTACCAAGGTAAGCAATACCATGCTCTGCCTGCCGTTCTCGAAGCCATGCCACCAGCTCCTGAGTGCTATTGCAGTCGTCAATGTTGTAGTCTCGGATGTCGTTGAGGATCTTCGATGTCTGCCAGGTGAGACCATCAGGATTTTGCCGCCAGTTTTCGTAAACAACAACGGAGTCACCTCCGGTACCCACTTCGGTCTGGCGCTTCCCTCTATACAAGTGCTCGACGTTCTTGATGGAGTATTTAGGCTCACCGATCAATAGGCCGCTTTTGACGATTTTATAGAGGTCAACGAATACCTCATTACGCAAAAGCTGATCGACTTCGTATTCACATATGCCGTATCGGCTCATAAGCTTGCGGCACGCGGCGATCTCATAGTTCGCATAGTGGTAGATGTGCATTTGAGGGTCTGCCTGCCACCGTGCGTACACCCACTCTATGAATTCCTTAAAAGATCGCCTCTCCTCTTCTGGCGTGTGCGCCCAGAAGTCTTTGAATTGCCGCTCACCGGATTCATCAAAATAAGTGTTACCCCAAAGATACTCCAGTCCACCATCGACTAATGGGAAACCCTCGATGTCAAAAAAAACATCCAGATCCGAATGAGGTGGCAAAAGCGAGAACCCCTGTTTCTTCCCTTGCTCAGGTACCAGCACTTCAAACAACGGGGTTTCCCGTCCTTCGCTGGCCTTCTGAATCTTTGCCTGGGCTTTCAGCTTTTGAAATACGGCCACGCTGATACCTGGTACACGCTCCAATTCTGTATTGGCGAGCTCTGCCATTGTCTTGATACCGACTGCACTGAGCTTTTTGATCTGAGAGCGCGTTATCGTTGCAACCTGCGATGGATGATCTGCTTCCTTCAGTAGTTGTTTGGCATAAGTCTCCCAATTGCCCCAGGATTTAGAATCAGCAGGATCAGGACGTTGGGAAACTTCAAAATTATTATGTGCCTTTAGAAAAGCGTCTCGGATGGACTGGTAATAATAGAAATAGTCGTCTGTACGCAGACGTTCCCGTTGTCCATCACCGAGCACAACCACAAAGTCTTGTGAGCGTCTGCCCTGGATACCGTCCAGTAGGTCTTCGTAGCAGCAAAGCTGGACCGTGAAGTAGGGTTTGAGAGTTTTCGATAACTTGGTATCCCAAACCTCATAGTGGTATTCGCCAAGACGGCTTTCCCCTGGAACTTTAACCAGAAAATCAGCGAAGCCTTTGAATGCTCCTCGACTCAGGCAAGCTTGAAATATGACCTCTGCGCCAGACTCCATCGCAGTAACCGTCGCGGTTTCCTTATCAGGCGAAGAACTGATGTCTGCGACATTAAGTCCTTGAGCAATGAACGCCTCTAAAACCGCTTTTTCATGCTCACCGCCTTTCTCCTGAAGCATGGCCATCATGTCATCGCCTGAATCTTGCTCTGGAATTTGATCGGGAGCAACAATGGCTAAATGCTCCATCCATGAAGCAAATGGACTCTCCATGAAGAGGGTTAGATCGGATGGAGAATACATTAACGTTCCGTGTTGGATATACATTCGCTCTTACTCCCGCTCGATACTGATGTTCTTTTCAGGGTACTTTGCACTAAGCAGATCCACCGCCTCCAGCGTTCTTACCCCCCACTGATTGGTCATGGCATAGGTCTTACCGTCAATGTGAAATAGTTCCTCCTGCTTGCAGAAATAACGCTTGGTCTTCGGTAGCTTGCCCCCGGTATCGAGCGTCATTAACTGTTCTGCGAATTGCTCTTCATCGAGTGAGCCATCAAAGCAAACGAAGAGATTCCCTTTTCGCCAGCTAACAATATCCGCGACCTCTTCTGGCTTGGCTCCACCTTGGATGACTTCACTAACCAGTTGGTACATAAGATTGCGCTTATTCAGACCGTGGTGGTCACTCCCTCCAATCGAGAGAGTGAATTTTGAGAAATCGCGAGATGACGTTCTGGACTGCTGCTCTTTCTGCTTCTTCTGTCTCACCTGGACCTGAAATTGTTCGGTCTCAGGTAAAGGGATAACCTGCTGAATGTCCAACAGAATTCGTTGCCCGTCGTAGAAGGGCTCCATCTTGACGCAACGAATATCAATTCCCTTGTCGTTAAGCCATAGCACCGCACTGGTAAGCTCTTTAGAAAACTCGGCTGATGCCAGAACAATCCGGACATCCTGTGCAAAAGAGTCCTCATCTGGCTCTTCCCAGTCGAGGAACTCAAGGATTCTTTGCTGAGCATCTTCTTCCGATCCGATACTGGTCAGGAAGGACTTGTGGGCCTCAACAACCTGGTCAAAGGTCATAGTTGAGATCATCGCACTATAGCGAATAGCCTGGAGCTCCATATGCCCACCGTCCTCAGTGCGCTTCAGCTCAATAACAACCAGGTTGGCTTCTTTGTCGATGCAAAGCAGATCAATCCGCCTCCGGCTTACGTCCCAATCGCCGAACTCTTCCGCAATCACCATTGTCTGGTCGGAGATGATCTCGATCTGGTTTCTCAACAATCGCTGAATATCCTGCCGCTCACGGATGCCCCTGTCAGCAAAGGTTGTTTTCTGTAGGCGCTTAATGCCGGTATCGCTCAATTCATAAATTGGCATGGGACTCCCTCACATGTAGAAGCTATAACTGACTTGCGGCTTCTCGTTAGCCTCAACATACTTCATAATTTCACCAACTTTCCGTGAGCATTCCAGTGTGATCGGATACCGTCCGTCAAATTGCGTGTTGTTCCAGTTCATCTTGGTCAGCCCGAGTACTTCTTCACATAAATCTTCCAACGAAGAGTCGTGTTCAAAAGCTCTGATTTCCAGTGGAGACGGAACATACATCCCCGGATAGGTCTTGTAAAAATTGACCGCACCTTTTGTATAGAGAATGGCCTTGCTTTCCGATAGTGATAGCAATGTTCCCCTCACAGGGGGATACTGTTCGTAGCTGTAGAGACGGACTTTGGACTCCATAATGGTTACGAAGTCTTTCATTCGTATACCCTTGCTTTCTATTGCCCTGGTAAAACCCCGTATCTCTTCTTCCCGGAAGTTGCTGGATTTGTGAATGACAATCCGTGCAGGCATTTGCATCAAAGCGTGGTCATACTCATTTAAAGCGTTCATTAACAACTCGAACGCTTGCTCCTCGTTCATGTACGGTCGGCGGTCTCTTTTATCCAACTGAACAGGAGCTCCCCTGAGAATTACGCCGTGTCCAAACTCATCAAAGACCTGCGCCAAACTGGTTGATACGGTCTCATTGTCACGACTTTTATAAAATCCAATTCCGACATAGCAAGTCTTAGGCTTATGTGTTTCCTCCACCAATCGCCACGGAATTGTTTTGTTCCCCTTGTAGTAAAGTGCTGTACAAAAATTCCACGCTCTCGTCGCATCATCCTGTTGTCCCTTATTACCGGTATCGATGGACAATGACTTCTCTAAAACAAGCTGTAGCGGCTTACCCAAATGCATAGTCTTCGCTTTCAGTAGTCGGCGGAAGTTATGCTCTAATGAGTTCTTGGATTTGTCATCGTTCGAGTCGCCATCATAGTTTTCTGGATCTTCATCCTTTCCCTTCTCCTTGGTCAGCGCATCGAACATATCATTTGGGATAACGCAAATAATGACATCCACAGGCCGATGCTCGGCAAGAAACCGGATTTGATCGAAGTAAAGGTCAACACATACCTTGACTCGCTCTTCCCTGGATTGAATTTTCAGCGTTTTGTTTAGCTCTGATTTCTGGATTGTTCTGGTTAGAGTCGGTCCATACAGGAATTTTGCATAGAAACCGTGATGCTGTGTGAATCCCCCAAACCCTCTGAACAGATTGGAATATTTTGACTCCTTCGCCTCTATTCCTTCTTGGCATTTTGCTATCCAGAGATCTAACAGATCTACACCTTCCCCGCGCCCAACGATTCCCAGTCTCAACTCGCTTTGCCGGAATTCATCGTTTTTGTCATATACGCCAAGGGTTTCAATGCCTGCTTTTGGACAGATGTGTGTTCCATTGGCAAACTCCAGCTTCGGCTCCTCAAGAATCTTAATTTGCACTGGCATCCTCCTCTTCCAACACTTCTTCCAGCTCGTCGTTTTCTTCGAGTGATATGTTGGACAAACATTGGAATTCGACCAATTCGCCAAATGAGATCAAATCGTTATCATTACGGCTATTAGCAAGGAAATACCCGATGAATCTAACTTGATCTCTAACGGAATTGTTATGCTCAAGACGCTTCTGCTTTGAGAGAAGATCATCATGGAATCGATTGCGCTTATACAGATTCCATGTGTAGTACCAGCTAGGGGTAACAGTGGCATACCACTGTGAGTCAACATCAATGAATGAGATGTCAAATGCCAAGTGCTTGAAGAAGGCTACTTTTGTTGGGTCTTTCGTCTGGTACTTCTTTTCAAAAACTCTTCTTCGTGAGAGCTTTTTACCAACCCATTCTTCCCTTCTCTGCTCAGAGTCTTTTTCATCAGGCAAAAAGTAAAATTGATTTTGTTGCTTACTCCAATTTACATTGAACGCATGAAGCTGATCCCGGAGTGTATCCTTCATCAGATACTTGAAAAGATTCTGATATTCAACGAGTTCATGTTGTGAAATATCTTCCGTCGTGAGCTCTTCGATACTTCCAACGTCTACTATGGATCTGAAAGCCGACTCACGCTCCATGTCATAGAACGTGAAAATGCGATTCTCAAATATCGCCCAGCCATGACAATCTAACCCAGCGAGCTGTAAAGCTAGTCTCACCAATAGATGCTTGTTAGGGCGTCTCCCGTTGTAGTTCAAATCGCGCTTGGCCGCTGCAATTGTGCTTTCTTCGTCGATGCACAATTCGGCTACATACAATTCCTTTGGAGGTGTAACCTCAATGAGATTTGAAACTAAGATATACGGAGCATTCTCGGGCGCGTTTAACTCTTCGACCGATGCTTCTACATCTCCTAGTATCGCGCGAAACTCCTGCAACATTCTCTCTTGTGCTGGCAACCGTAACCCGGTTATCTGAGCCAAAATATCGCCAGGATCAATGATGTGCTCCTTTGCATCAAAGCGTATTTCATCACCAATGACGTTATCAATCGCATCCTGAGAGTAGCTTTTCTGCTTAGAACGCAGCGTGAATATATAGAGCTCGTCAAAGGCATTCTTGTAATTGCGTTTCTTAAACTGCTCCAAGGTCGATTTGACCTTCTCAAGGTCTGTGGACGAGGTTACTTGGAAGGCAACCCGGTCCTGCTCATCTCCTAAATCAATGCCAGGGAAGTTCTTGTGTTTTCTATTCAGATTTACAAGATTCGGGCACTGGTAAACCTCCTTCAGGATAGGTATCCAGGCATCTTCAGAAATCAGGTTAACATCAAGCCTTCCCTGCTTCGTTGCCAGATCAATCTCAGTTATCAGCCTGCTGACAACTTCTCGTAACTGATTTTCGATTTCGACCTGTTTCATGAACGTCCTTCTAACCCTGATTTCATTTCGTTGCCTTTCATTAATCCACCCCAAGAGCCTTAAACACCGCATCAACCGGATCGGCGTAAAAACTTGTCTGGAACTTGGTAAACAGTTCAGCCGGAATCGTTGGTATGTCTGCTGCACTGCTCATCGGCAAGGCCACTTTCTTGGCCCCTGCATCAAAAGCGACCTGGAGGCACTCAGCAAGGCTTTCTACCGGCGTAACGGAACCGCCCAGACTCATATCCCCCAGCACCACCATCTGGTTCTGAAGAGGCTTACCAAGGAGGCCTGACGCAAAGGCAACAAGACTGGAGAGCGCCAGATGACTGAATGGCCCGGTGTTCTGAAGCTCAACTGCGTGCAAATGGAAGTCATGTTCTCCCACTTTACTCCCACCGCTGATCCTGGATGCGTTAGCCTTGAAGTAATCAAAGGCAATCTTCACCTGCTCTTTAGCTGCACTGGAGTTCCATAGCCCTGATGTGGCCAACTTGCCGGAGCCCTTGGTAACCTGAAGTTCCAGCCGGTATAAGCCAGGCATCCCTTTGTTGCTGAGACCAATGGTGTGAAGGAATCCGGGCTTACCAGGGCCTTCTGGGATCAGGCCACCGCCACCCTGCTCTTTGACTGATACGAAATGCTCTTCCAGCGAATCATTGTCGATGTAACTGAAGTGGACATCGTAGAACTCCATGCCACCAATCTTTTTGAGTTGTTCCTTCACCCGGCGTCGAACCTGAAGGGCATACTCCAGGCACTGGCGCACATCCTCTTTATCGAACTGTCCATGCGGGAATAGTAGTTTCAGTAGGCCAGAAACTGTCTTGCGTACCGCGATCACATCACGCTGGTTCAGGTTGTTCCCCAGCTTAAAGTATTTCTCGATAGCATCTGCGAAGCTGCGCTTGCGCATCTCCCGATAAAACTCTGCCAGGTAGTCAACAATCAAGCCGTAACGGTTGGTGAAAAACTCTGGGCGCATCTTGGGGATTTCCCAGCCTGGGATGTAGGCATGGAAACGGTCAAAGAAAGCGGAGTCGATCATGGCATCCGGGAATGGTGCCAGCAGATGACTTGTTTTCACTAAGGACTCAACGCTCTGGTTGATGTTGCCTACAAACACCATAGAGGCGGAAGCTTCCATCTGTTCACGGCCACGGGCAAAGGAACCAGAAGCCATATAGTCCTTCATGATCTGGACACCATCTTTGTCCTTGAAGGAGATCCCGGCCACCTCATCGAAGGCAACCAAGTCCCAAAGCCCGACCAGACCAATTCGGCGTGAACTCATGTTGTAAAACAGGTTGGCCACGGTCGTTTGGCCGCCAGACACCAAAATGCTGTTGGGGGAGCATTCCTTGTAAATATGGCTTTTACCTGTCCCGCGTGGACCCAACTCACAGACGTTATAGTTGTTCTCAACGAATGGAATCATCCGGGCCAGAATGTGCCATTGCACATCGACACCTAACGCCGCTGGCTCCATACCAACTGACCGTATCAAACACTCACGCCACTGGTCCGTTGTCAAAGCAGCTCTCCCCTGGAAGAGCTCGTCCATATTCATGTTCGGCATCTGGATTGGCTTGAGCAGCGTTACTCCGAAAGGCGAACCGGTCTGCCCTTCCTCGTGGTAATAACTCAAAGTGGCAATGACCCAGATACCACCCACCAGCAGCTTCTCGTACTCTTTGACGATACCAGAGGAAATTTCAGCGTCCTTGATACCCAGATTGCTGAAAGAGGCCTCATATTTATCCTTGCGTTCATTCAGCTTCACGGTAACCCGGTCGATGACCTTATAGGTTCCGCGCTCCTTCACCAGGGACTTAACCTTTTCAGCCTCATCCGGGCGCACGTAATTCTCTGCCAACACGGTTTTGACGTTGTTCAGCCCTTGCTCAATGATGTCTGGATCATCAGACGCGCAGTACATGCCAAGCAGGTATTCGAGCACATAGACAGGGACATTCGCCCCTTCTTTAATGAGCTTGGTGAGATCCTTGCGAACCACACGACCCGCAAAGTGCTCATTCAGCAGTTGATCTAATTCTTTATCGTTAGCGGATTCCATACTCGGCACGCTCTATCGTCAAATCATGGTTAAAAGAAGTCATCGGTAAACGCCAAGTCGATGGTGACCTTATAGCGCTCCATCTCGGTATTCAGGTCCTTGTCCTTGAGCACCAGGAAGTAATCCTTCTTCCGATCGAAGTCCGTCCCAGACAGTGAGAGTCGTACTTGCTTGACCCGCTCCGCGACCGAATCGGTTGCACAGTCAAAGGTCACCGTCTCTTCGCTGGAGATCTTGCTATCACCGTCGTAGATGGCCACTGACACCGTGACCGGTGTAATCAAATCACTGACCACTTCGGTCTGCATCAGGTCGAACTTCTGGATGTTGTTCACCATTTTCAGGGTGGACTTGGTGGAAATGACCCCTACTTTTCGCTTGGTACGCTTCTCGGCTTTTTCGCCACGAAGCTGTTTGACGGTCAATACCGGCACGACAATCTCTTGCGGCATAACCCCACCGTGGACAAAACGTGAACCGCCCACGAAATGGAATCGGTTGGCACCCTTCGGCACCCAGAAATCAGTATCTGAAGCTGTTCCGGCTGTTGCCTTGGTTGAGCCCTTCCACGCTTCTTTGGTATCTGGCAGACCAAAGCCCACCACATAGCGCTTTTTGTTCTTCAGGGCATTGGTTGGTTTTTCAGCCAGAGACGAGCGATCGGCTGCCTCCAGCTTACTTTGCTGGAATAAGAAACCGTGATCTGCCGTGATGAGCACCGTCGATGTGTTGAAGTGCATCAGGATCTTGCGGCTCAACTCAGTCAACTCCTCGATAGCGTGTTCAACGGCCATGAAAGTTTCTGATTCCGTCGATGAGCTATCGCCTCGGGCATCCACTACATTGTGGTAGACATAGACCAGCTCCTGATCTTTGAGGGCTTCCCGGCCTTCATCCCTTGACCAGGCTTTAACGGTTTCTGCTGTCACGGCCAGACCGCCATGCGCTGCAAGGATCTTGGTTCTTGCCGCTGTGCCCTTACTGGATTGGCCATCCACAAACACGTCATCTGAAGCTGATTCGCGATACTCCAGCGTTTTATGAGGCAAGAGGGACGCCATCCCCAATGTCGTATAACTTGGGACAACGCCAAGCTGGGAAGACAGAGTAGCTTCAGAGTAACGCTTGTCGTTGATTCGATCGCGAAGCTCCACTGCTGCCTCATAGCGAAAGGCATCACTGATGATGACCACAACCCGGCGCTTGGTAGCCTTGGAAAACAACGGTTTCACCAGTCCCTGAAAGAAGTCCTGCTGATTAGGTATTCCAGGAAAGCGCCACTGAGAGAGACGTTGCTCAGCCTCAACGCGGTCACCCCAGTTCTTCGCCAAGTTGTCGATGTACCAGTAGGCGTAACAATTCTCCACTTCGTCATCGAGCTTCTTCAGGATCTCTACATGAGCACGCTGGGACGCTTCACAGTAATGACGGTAGGCCATATCGAAGCGGTATAGGTCTCGCTCGTAAGCCTTGTATAGCGCTTCACTCGACTCAAAGTGGAATCCGCTATCATGCTGAATACGCAAGCTGAAGAGGTCGATAGCAGCCTGCAATGCGGTATAAACGGTGCGGTACTTCCGGCGCGTCGTGTCGTCTTTATGCTTGGAAGCCCAGTAACCGTCCAGGCGAGAAGCTATCATTGCACGGAAACGTTCCAACTCCCCCTTGGGAGCATGAGGAATGGCCACGGCCAGATCGACAATAATCTTCTGCTCCACGGCCTCAAAGGTGACAACATCGCTGAGTTGGTCAGTATCGAATATACCCATCTTGTCTTTGATGCGCAGCGCGATCGCCACCCACCCGGACACGGCATCGAACGCTTTGTAATAGCGTGAACTGTCTCGCCAACGTGAAAGTAATGCTCTGGCAGTTGCACGGGAGCTGGCCGAAGACATTACCAATTCTTGAGCCCAGCCAGGTACATCACCGACGCTCTCGCAGAAGCCGGTTACCAGCAACCGGATAAAGAAATGTCCCAGCTTGAATTGGGCTTCACCCTTCAACTCCTCTACCGTAGCCGGGTAACCAATTTCGGACTGAAGCGCAGCTACCAATGCCGGGATTAAGTCGTATTTTTCAAGTTCGTTGAGAGAAGCTGGATTGGCCTCCAGTCCAAGGTCATCCGCAACTGTTTCTTCAGCAAGCGCCAGGATCACATGCGGGAGATCACAGCTTTCCGCCTTCACCACAGAAGCGATCATGGCCATGTCCAGATCAGACTCATCAAAGTCAGGTTGAACATAGCGTTGTAGAGCCGTCAGCCTTGCTTTACTGGCAAGGAATTTGTCTCGCTTGGCGAGGTGCTCTCTCAAGCTTTGCTG
>DBSW01000149.1 GCA_002306745.1 Dehalococcoidia bacterium UBA1332
AGAATACGATTTCGCGTGGTGCCCCGGATGTGGTGACTTCGGAGTGCGACGAGCACTCCAAGTTGCACTAGAGGGTTACTCAGCAGAACACGAAGAACCACAAGCAAACAATGTTGTTGTTGCTGGAATTGGATGTTCAGGAAATATGGTCCACCTTGTCGAAGGTGAGCAGCCATTTGGAATACATGGAATTCATGGTCGTACACTACCCATAGCATTCGGTGTTAAACAAGGGAACCCTAACTTAAATACTGTCGTTGTTGCTGGTGATGGCGACTTTCTGTCTATTGGCGGTGAACATATTGGTCCCGCTGCAAACCGGAACGTGAATATTACCGCTGTTGTAATGGACAACGGTGTTTACGGTCTCACTAAAGGACAGTCTTCGCCAACTAGTGAGTTTGGGGCAATCACAACGTCTACGCCACTTGGAAAAATAGAGAATCCAGTATCCCCGTTGAAGTTATATATGTCGGTAGGTGTGACCTATATTGCTTCGTACTATTCAAGTAAACCCAGAATCCTGGCCAAGGTGATTCAGGATGCAATGAACCACAAAGGCTTCAGTATTGTTCACGTTCAATCCCCATGTACCACTTATAACGATACTTACGACATCTTGAAAGGTAAGCCACGCGAAGGAATTAAGGGGCTTGCCTACGATATCCCTGAGGATCACGATCCCACAAGCGTGCAGGCAGCAGAGGACTTGATCAGTCGACCGGGTATACCTCTAGGATTAATCTTTAAAAAGGAGGGTAGAACCCTCCAAGATAATTATGATAAGTTGCGAGAACGAGCTCCAAAACGAACAAATGAAGAGCTACTCGATTCTTATCTGCTCAAGCAGTAAAAAAGTGTGTCTAAGTTAATAAAATAAATGCCCTACATATCTTGGTTTTGTTAGTGCGTTTATTTTATATTTCTAGCTGATTAGATCTTCACGGAAACCATTTTCGGATTGCTCATCTTGTGGAACGTTGCGAAAATATTCTTTGTGGCGTTTATGGAAATAAATACTATGTAGCATAATTGCAACTCCGATACCGGTAAGCCCGTAGACCAAATATGGTTCTATCCCTGAACTTGACTGAAAAGAGATCGTTATAAAGACGACGTAGCCGAGAATTCCCCCCCAAAGGCTTGGGTGAGCTACTTTTCTGTTCATACTAAAAGACAGCGTCGTTCCGATCATCAGGGATAAAAGAACCGCCAACGGCGCGATGCCCATAGAAGCACCCATTAGGGTCACGACTCCGTCTCCTCCCTTGAATTTTGTAAAGGGAGAATTCCAGTGACCTACAACAGCAGCTGTTGCAGGTAGGAGCAGTTCCGAGCTTTCCAATCCAATATGTCGGGCCATTAATATGGCAGTCAAACCTTTCGCCCAGTCGATTAGAGTGACGATGAAGCCGTGCTTACGCGAGACTTGCCGCCAGACGTTTGTGGCGCCAGCTTGGCGTGAACCAACCTTAAAAACGTTCACTCCATTAAGTCGTCCGACCGTATATGCGACCGGGATCGAACCCAAACCGAATGCGATTGCGCCTGCAAGAAGATATGTGAAAAGCGTTACTTCTGAGTTCATAAGCTAATACTGATTGTACCAACTGAGTTCAAAGTTAACAGTGTATTTTGGTCAAGAAGATTGATGTCGGTGTGTACACCAAATTTATTGGGATGGTTCACAATAACTACTCATGCCGGCCAAATCTAACAATAATGCAAACACCGATATTGTAGTTGACTCTGAAAACCAGGATCGTGCAGGTTTTTTTGAAGCACTTAGCAATTCGTCTCTTCAGAGATTTGTGTCTGCCACTTTACTGTGGGGAACCGGACATCAACTGATTACACTATCGCAGGGTTACCTGCTTTTTGAAATGACAGCCTCTACATTGTGGCTTGCGGCTTTAGGCGCTGCGGTGGCGATCCCTAACGTAATAGTCGGGGTTATTGGTGGGGTGTTGGCTGATCGAGTTCCTCAGACACGTTTGTTGAAATTTGGGGCAGTCGTTGCTGGTATACCGATGTTGATGATTGCCATTCTTTATGTAAGCGGCACACTCGCAGCGTGGCATATTGTGCTTGCTGGAATGTTTCAAGGTGCAGGACTCGCAGTTGATTGGATTTCTCGTCTATCACTATTACCGGAAGTGGTCCCGCGTAACATACTGATTCGTTCCATATCACTAGATCAATCGGTCTTTAACGGCGCAAGAGTCTTGGGACCTGTAGTCGGCGGGTTATTGTTAGGAGTTACTGGACCTGGACCCACATACGCAGTAATTGCTGGCTTGTTTGGATTGACTTACCTCGTCTACACAACTTTTAATCCCACCAAACAAACTCTTATTGCTAGATCTGTTGGCGTTTTATCTGATCTAAAAGAAGTAATTCAGGTTATACGTGAAAGACCAATTCTCCGTGTGAATCTGATGTTTACTTGGGTTAACGCTATGGTTCTTGGTGGTCTGGTTTTTATGTTGCCGGCGTTCGCTAAACAAGTATTCCTAACGGATGAATCTGGCTTGGGTTTTCTATTTGCCAGTGTGGGCACAGGTGCTGTCTTAGGAGCCATAACCGTGTCTTGGACAGGCGGGATTCAACGAGCCGGACTTGCACTTTTGCTTACCGATCTTATGTTTGGTGGATTAATAGTTATTTGGGCGCATTCGAACGGCATGCCAATAGCTTTGTCATTGGCGTTCTTGATTGGATATTTTAATTCGGTTCATGTCGCATTTGGGATTGCAGTAATTCAGTTCAACGTTCCAGCTGAAGTACGTGGACGCGTTATTGGTGCGTACGAAATCGCTTGGTCAGGTTTCCCTATGGGGGGGCTAGCAAGCGGGTCACTTGCCGCTTTTTTCGGACTTAGCAATGCCTTGATTGTGCTTGCTGGTAGTTTGATTGTGTTCACAATTTTTATTGCATTAGTTAGTGATAAATTCAGGCAAAGCAAAATAGAATAGTTTTGCTAAGCGGTCTGAAATGGCTGCAGGGTAACGGTTAAGTTTCTCGGTCGAAGTAGTCAAGTTGATACGGAGGAACCTTGGGCTTACCGTTGTTGATTGCATCTAATTCTGCCTGTTCAGCTTCCGTTAAATACTTTGATGGACACCGAACGGTCAAAGTATCGGCATTGAACGATCCATCAAATAGTTTTTTCCCCTGAAGAATAATCTCTGAGTGGTCGTTAAAGAAAACCTGCCCAATTTCACCTTTATAGGTCACCTGAAGTTGCTCAATACCGTTTTCATCTTTTATAGCAAATCTAGCCGTAATACCATCGGGATCACGAGCGTATGAGTTTTGTACGAGTTTTCCTAAAACGCCTATCTGGCGATCTGACTGTGTTGCACCATCGTTGGCAACTTGGTCTACAGAGAGATAGTTAACGGTGGCTCCTTGAAATGCGACGAATGCGAAATATGCGAGTGCCGTCGCAACTATCATGAACGTAACAGCAAGCTTTGCTCGAGGGCTCATTAATGTTGAAGTGCGTGCTACAGGGGAGATTAACTCTGGTTCTCGTTGCGCTTGGTTGACTTCCGAGGGATCTTTTTTGCCATCGTACATAGTTGATCTACTTTTTATTCAAGCTGATTTTTCAACCGAGTGATTTCATATTGCAACACACGTTGCTTTTGTCCCATATAAAGCACGTATGCGAAAAATAGAATCCAAGTGGTTGCAAACACTGCAAACAAATAACCAAGATTAGTTTCCAGTTTTCCTTCTTGGCGTTCTACAATCGAGCTGGCGATACCGTTTGCGTGTGAAACGGTGATAGGTGCGAACCGTTTTCTATGATCATTGAGCCTTCTTGCAGCTTCAGATGGATTTTCAGCCAGTGATGAAATCCATCTGTCTCCAGCTTGATTTTCAAGTCCGAATTGTGTTTTAGGTGAAAATTCGAACGTTGTGATTTGACCGCTTGAGTCGGAAACGGCGAGTCTAATTAATTTTCCGTTGGAATCAGTTTCAACGCCCACTACGATTCCACTTAGAATAGATTCTTCAGATGCTTTCGCTATTGAAACTTCACTTGCAATAAAAATTGCAGTCAGTGTGGTTGTTATGGCCATAAAGAGGATGATGCCAGTCTTGGCTCCGGTCAATTTTGTGTTCAAATTTAGCTGACTCCCGGTGTAGTGGTTGCTCTTTTTAGGTCCACGATATCGTCTTCTGATCTTCGTATTTTGTATCGAGCTTGGACCATGTAAACAAAAAGTAACGTGAATGCAAACGTTGACATCAATAGAACGATTCCTAGTTCGCTCCCAAGGGTTGAGTCTGCATCAGCTGCAGGACCAGTTATGAGTGGCGGATGCGCCTGAGACCAAAGGTTTGCTGCAAAATAAATGATCGGTGCATCTAAGGCTCCAATCACGCCTATGACTGCAGCGATCCGTTGTCTTTGTGTTCCTGGTGGGAAGTAGGAGCGAAACATCAGATAAGCCACGTATATAAAAAATAATATTAGAGCTGTAGTGAGCTTCGCTTCACCGGTCCACCATACTCCCCAGACTGGTCTCGCCCAAATCATTCCTGACAGTAGCATCATTGCTCCGAAAGTTAGTCCGACTTCGGCAGAAGAAACTGCAAGTCGATCCCATTTTTGATCCTTTTTCCATAAATACAGGATCGAGCTCGCGCTAACTACAAAAATTCCTAACATAGATCCCCACGCGATAGGAACGTGGAAGTAGAGTATTCGTTGTATGGCCCCCTGATTAGTTTCGGTCGGCACCCATATGAATATTAGGTATAGAGCACATCCCATTAGGGCAGTGCTAAGTATCAGTAGAGGGTCGAGATAACCGGGAACTTTGTTCATGTTATGAAGACGATTGTCATTTTGGACGTCGCTATTCTGGTTAAATTTATCATGAAAACGGTTTATCTTTTTCTAAAATATGGGTGATTTGCGTTTACTAATTTTGTGGTGGTCAATCTTCTAAAATATTTTGAAAAATAAGCGCTGAGATAACTATGAACAATACGTCGAAGGCAATTGCGAGTTGCAGCCAAGATGCCATTTCGCCCCAAGTACCTCCATTGACCAAGTAGCTCGTTGATTCCACCGCAGCCATAAGCAGTGGTGTGACCACTGGTAGGAATAGCAGAGGAAGCATTACTTCTCTAGCTCTTATTCGAACAGACATAGCTGCAAAAAGGGTGCCCACGGCACTAAAACCGATTGCTGTGACCATGCATATGGCGACCATCTCCCAACGAAATACGATTAGATTGAAAAGTACTGCAAATGTTGGAATGACTATTATTTGAGCGGTTGTAATGAAAAGGAAATTACCTAGTGATTTGCCGAGGTATATGAGATCTCGGCTGATAGGTGCAATCAGTAAGGCTTCGAGGGTGCTTGATTCTATTTCTGAGGCGAATGCTCTATTTAGACCGGTAACTCCTGCGAACGCAATAGCAGCCCACAGTACTCCCGGACCGATCAGTTTAGCGTTCATTTGGCTTAAATCAACGGCGAACGTGAATATTGCTAGGACTAGCAGGGCGAAACCCGTTATAGCAACCACCACATCCTTGTTACGGATCTCTAAGACCAGATCTTTACGAGCAATCGCCCAAATAACCAAGATCGTGTCTGTCATAGTTTTGCGCCTACCGAGGCATAGGCATTCATAATTGCAGATCGTTCAGTTATTGGATCATTTGACATCAAGATAACGTTGCCGTGCTGTAACACTACCGCGTGATCAGCTATTTCAAGCCCATGTTCGATGATATGGGTTGTCATGACTACAGTTCGGTTGTGAGAACGATAGCCTGCGATTATTTGATCAAGTTGATTCACAGATCGGCCGTCGAGACCTGACTCAGGTTCGTCGAGAAGTAGCAACGAAGGTTCGTGCATGATTGCCCTTGCGAGCGACACTTTTTTTTGTAATCCATGTGATAGGGATCGTACACGATCTTCCAACCTATCCTGGATGCCAACTTTTTCTGCGGTTTCATAGATCAGCGTGTCTTTTCTTGGAAGGCGCAATATACTTGCAGAGAACATTAAATTTTCTCGCACGCTCATGTCTCCGTATAGCATTGGCGCATGTAGAGCAGCGCCGGTATTGGCGCGGATTGATGGGCCTTCTTTCATCATCTCTAACCCGTGTATGGTTAAATTTCCTGAATCTATGCGGGTTAACATTGCGAAAACTCTTAGAAGAGTCGATTTTCCCGCGCCATTGGACCCAAGCAAAATCGTGACCCCTCCGGTTGGGATCTCGAGATCAATACTACGAAGTGCAGCTTTAGCACCGTAGTTTTTGACCACAGCCTCGGCTTTAATGGCAATTGTGTTTGTTTGAGTCAATGGCCTGCTAACCGTTCAGTTTTTGGATGTGAACCTACGTTTGAATGCATCAGGCTGCATCGATGCCACGTTAGCAAGCTTTCTGAGCTTAACCTCATCGATTAAATCCGATTCTTCGATACGTGTCATATACCTTCTAGCCACGTCATAGTAGAGGTTACTGGTATCAACCTTGCGCACGATTGTCTTACCGGTGGTAGAGTCCCGCATGTCTTCGAATGCGACGGGTTCCAACTTGTTTCCGACTATGCATATCATCGCACCTTTTGCGATCGCTTTGTTTTTGTGGTCGGAATGCAAGAACGTCACAGCTCCATGACCAAGCGTGCGGGTGTAGTCGATATCAAAAGGAATCGGAGCTGCCGACCGTAATTCATACCCCAAAGTTAGATCAACGATGTCCATAGCATCACCGCGTTCTTGAAACCTTCGCTCTACCTCAGCGCGTAAAATTCGAGCAAAGGGTAGATCTGCTAAGCGGATGTTGCCGTACTGGTCACGCGGGGTTTCGACTCCCGCTATGTTCCTGAGATCCTTAATATCCAGTTTACTGGCGATACCCTCAGCAATGATGGCAACACCATCGGGTCGATCCAGTGATCGACGCTTTAAAATGGCTCCTTCCAAGGCACCGCAAACTTCTGAAAGGCTCACCGTTTTACCAGAAAATTCTTCTGGTATGAGGGTTATTGTCGCTGCAGACGCCTTGCCGATTCCTAAGGCTAGGTGTCCAGTATGTCGACCCATTGCCACGATAAAGTACCATCGATTAGTGGTTCGCGAGTCTTCCTTTAGACTGAGTAAAATTTCAGAACCGACATGTCTTGCGGTTTCGTACCCGAAAGTCGGCATGTTACCGGGTAGTGGAAGGTCGTTATCTATTGTCTTTGGGACGTGCGCGACTAGGATTTTACCGCCAGCGGCGCAAGCGATTTCGGATGCACCGAAGGAAGTATCATCTCCACCGATTGTGATGAGGTATTTGATTCCAAGTTTATCCAAGGTAGCAACGCATGTTTCTAGATCTTTAGCGCGTTTAGTCGGGTTCGTGCGTGATGTATGAAGAATCGACCCCCCGCGTGTGTGAATGGTAGAAACATCATCTGTTGTCAGTTTTACGGTTTGTGTGACGTCACCCTTGACTAGATACTCGTAGCCATTATTGATGCCGATTGCCTCGTATCCAAGTCTTTCTGCTTCGATAACGGCCGCTGAAATTACACTATTGATTCCGGGTGCTGGGCCACCACCTACGAGTATTCCTATACTCCCTAGACTGTGCCCCTCAGTCGTTGCCATTCGTCGCTCTCCTCTTTTGCCATATTGCGGGAATGATTCTAGCGTAACCATACTGATCGAGTATCAAGAACATTTGAACTATTTGCTTTGCTAAGCTCGGAAACCATATCCCAATATTCGGCGTTGAGTTACCTCTTGCCTTTTGTTTGTCTGTTTTTGTGGATATGCGGATGCCCTGATAGTTTTGGGTGATACGAATGTTGTGGGTTGAACCTTTTGCCTTTTCTTAGTGTCTCCACCGGTAGCATGATTTGATTACCTGCGCGTTCGTTGCCATCCGCGTCTGTGAAAGTTATAGGTCCTTGTCGATGATGGATAACAGCAATATCTGCATCAGCGCCTACTTTGAGCGTTCCGATATGATCTGGGAGACCTACAGCTGCTGCTGGCTTTATGGTGCCTAGAGCAAGTGCGTCATCAATCGAATACCCCAGATGGACGTATTTTGACAAAGTTGTCATGAGGTCAAACACAGGCCCTCGTATGTTATAGCGGTGAACGTCCGATGATACGGTTCCGGGACCTAGGCCTTGCTCTAAACACGCCTCGGCAACTGGAAAGGAAAAAGAACCTGCGCCATGCCCGACATCGAAAATAACGCCACGTGTTAATGCATCCCAGGCAGCATCTACTACTTTGTTGTTGTTATCAAGGATACCGTGAGGTCGGCCAGTAAACGAATGAGTAACTATATCGCCAGGCCGTAGTTTTTCCATGAATTTTTCAAACTGGTTGACTGAGCCTCCTACGTGGATCATGACGGGTTTTTGCAGTTCTTCCCCAGCTTCTATCGCTCGATTAAGCGCGACTAGATCGTTGGAGCCGACTATGTTGTCGGTCAATCGCACCTTTATGCCGACGATTCGGTTTGAGTGGAGTTTTGCAGCTTCTACGGCTTTTTCTACTCTGGCCCATCTTATGTCTTCAAGTTCTCCGATTTCATTGTCTAGTTGGCCCATACCGGAAATGTGTAAGAAAGCGAGAATTCGGGTTGCAGACTGATCGATAACATAGCGTCCGAATCCCGCTATTGTGTTTGCACCTGATGATCCCGCATCAATTGCAGTGGTCACTCCACGATACAGGCATGCGGGATCGGCTTCGACTGCGAGATGGGCAACTCCCCACCAAACGTGTACATGGAGATCTACAAGTCCAGGGGTCACGAGTAAACCCTCTGCCTCTATGACATCATGCGTGTCGTTATCTGAGACGTGGTTTTCTAGTGCGACTATTTTGCCGCCGGCGATAGCAATGTCTTTTTGGGTATGTAAACCTATTGCTGGGTCGATAATCGTGCCGTTTTTTATAACAAGGTCGTATGTCATTCGATTTTATTTCTGGATTGAACCATGAGTTTTGCAGAGAAGTGTTCGCTCATAAGCGATATTAGCTCCAATTGATCAATTATGAGATTTATATTTTGTGACAAGGTCTCCGTACTTAGTTATTTGTTTATGTAGGAATGTTGACCATTTCAGAGTGATATTAACTGTGTCTGCAATGTATGTCATAAATACGGGCTTATATGAGAGACTCGGATTGATATGAAACAGCGCTTACATAAAATTCTGGCATCTGCTGGTATCGCTTCCTTGCGTAGGTCCGAACAACTGATCGCTGAAGGGCGTGTGTCCGTTAATGGTCGAATTGCGAAAATCGGTGATCTAGCTGATTTTCTCACCGATGACATAGTTGCCGATGGTAATCAACTAGCTGCTCAGCAGAAACGTTATTTGATGCTAAATAAGCCGACCGGGTATGTAACTACGGTTGCTGACCCTTATAAACGACCAACTGTTATGGATTTAGTGGATGTTTATGAGCGGATTTATCCCGTTGGGAGATTGGATGTTGATACGGCTGGTCTCCTTCTTTTAACGAACGATGGACATTTTTCTCAGAAAATGACTCATCCCAAATTCGAAATCGAAAAAACTTATGTTGCCGAGCTATCAAGCCCATTGACCACGAGAGCTCAAACGCTTCTTGAACTGGGTGTCAATTTGGAGGATGGTCCTGTATCTCCAGCAAAAATTAGCGTGAGTTCTAGACGCCGACGCAAAATAAAAATAACGGTTCATGAAGGCCGCAACCGTATAGTTCGTCGTATGTTGGGTTCAGTAGGTTCGCCGGTAGTTAAACTTCTACGAGTGCAAGTAGGACTTTTATACTTGGGCGATTTGCCCAAGGGCTCTGCACGTGATTTAACTATCCGAGAAGTTATGTCGCTGATGGAGCTTGCCAATGAAGTAAAAGACAAGTAACGATATTAGGTGCTGATGGCTTGAGATACGGTTTGCGTAACTGGCTGTCATGTACATTTGAATGACGCTTAAGTCACTATTAGTGCTAGTTGCTGAACGTTTATTGAATACAAAAATTCTGTGTTCCGTTGTAGGATTCAGAGACGAGTTATTACTGGTCTAGCGATTTGACGACTTTGCCGTGTAATTTACCGTTAGGTTTACCTTTTTCTAATGCAGGTTTTCCATTTACTAAGACATATGATGGCAATAATTCAAATGTAAGTTTCGATCAGGGTATTTCCTGAACATTAAAATTTTGGGTGAAAGAATATAGATATGAAATTCGTACGATTCTCTAAAGAAGCCGATGCATCATATGGCATAGTTGATGGTGAGACGGTTAGGGAGATATCTAACTCTCCTATTGGTCAGGATTACACAGAAACCGGAGCGACATATGACATTAATGAGATAAAGATTCTTGCTCCTAATCCCAACCCTAGCAAGATGCTTTGTTTGGCTCTCAACTATGGCTCGCACCTGCTTGGTGCTGACAGGCCAACTCGACCGCAACCGTTTTATAAGAACACTAACGCGATTATTGGACCGGGCGATCCGATCAAACTTCCTTCTGACGCTGGACTTGTGGTTTGCGAGTCTGAACTTATCGCAATCATTGGCAAGCAAACTAGTAAGGTTTCTGAAGCCGATGCGCTTGATTATGTTTTCGGGTATACAGCAGGCAACGATGTTAGTGCACGAGAATGGCAATCAGGTGCTAATGCTGACATTCAGTGGTGGCGTGCGAAATCTGCTGATACGTTCGGTCCTACGGGTCCCTTTATGGTTACAGACATCGATCCGCAAGATGTCAAGATTAGGGGGCTTGTGAATGGTGTAGAGGGTCAGAATTGCCACTCTTCAGAAATGATCTTCACGGTAGCGCAGGCCATCTCATTTCTCAGTCAGTACGTGACTCTTTTTCCAGGTGACATGATTTGGACAGGAACTTCCGGTACCACTCCACCGATTAACGTTGGTGGTGATGTAACGGTGGAACTTGACAAGGTTGGTGTGTTGCATAATCCCGTTATCGCCGGATAGATTTTTGTTCCAACGGTCATTTTTGATTTAAATATAATGAATTACGTGGTCGTTGAAATGTTTGGTCAAGGCCGTAGCTAACCGTGCGCTAGCTCGAAAAGTGGCGTGCGGCTATTGGCTGCCCTTCTCAGCGATTTTTCTTCATCCGTTGTGATTGGAGTAAATTTGTGAGCAACCTCTACAGACATACGCCATAATTCTGGATCTCCTGGAGGAATAGCCGATGTTATCGGCTGGGATAGAGCCCAGCGAAGCGCCAATTTTAAAAGTTCTCTATCCTCAATTGGTGCATACCAACATTTTTGGCGCGGTCGATCCTGGCCCGGTTTTAATTTGTAAT
This sequence comes from Dehalococcoidia bacterium UBA1332, assembly GCA_002306745.1. Classification (GTDB taxonomy): domain Bacteria; phylum Chloroflexota; class Dehalococcoidia; order Lucifugimonadales; family Lucifugimonadaceae; genus Lucifugimonas. The sequence goes on from DBSW01000149.1 coordinate 11,342, forward strand.
GAGCAGCACTTTTCAGTGCTAATCGGGAGACATTAAGTTTTTCGGCTTCATCCATTATTTTTGGACCGAACCCAGCTTCAAACCATGTGGTGAAGTTAACCGGAAATAATATTGAGTCAAAATCGAAAATTCGCATAAGTTTTACGGCCACCTCGGCAGAATGTGCCGAGAATCCTATATGACGAATTATGCCTTCTTCTTTAGCTTTTAAGATGGCATCAAGTGCACCTCCCGGTCCGGTCGCTAACTTAAAGTCTTCCTCCGTTGTCATTGCGTGAAGCTGGTACAGATCAAAGTAATCAGTTTGGAGTACTTTTAGGGAATTTTCGAGGTCTGCTCTCGACTCAACTCCAGTGCGATGCTTTGTTTTACAGGCTAGAAAAACATTATGCCGGAAAGGATGTAGGGCAGGCCCTAACATGTTCTGCGCATTTCCATATCCCGGCGCGACATCAAAGTAATTGACCCCGTGCTCAATGGCCCATGAAACATACTTATTCGAGTCTTCGGCTGATTCATCTTTCAGGACGATGCCTGCGAACGCAATGATCGAAAGCAGGTCCTCTTGTTTTCCGTATTGCCGGTATTCCACTTTATGGCGCCTCTCAATTTATGTTGGGATACTAACGTACGGCTTACTAGTCTTAGTCGCACATTTTTTATTTTAAATGAAACGATTTTGACAATAAATTATGAATTTACCACTCACAAAGCATCTTGTTTGCTTTAGGGTAGATTTAAGTTTCAATTGATGCCAAAGTTGCGCCCTAATTCGCCTTCAGTGAGCCAGTAAAAAATCAGATAGGCGCCAATAAAAATCAATATTCCTGCAGAAATTGGATGGACATAAGGCATTATTCGACGAATTTGGGTGACCATTGCACTTTTTGAAATCGCTATTCCTATGGTCAGAATCGTTATTACGAAGGTCATTCCCAAGGCGTAGGCAAGAAATTGACTGGTTGCTTGAATAATACCACCGCGTGCCAAGGAACTGCTGATGAGCCCAATAAATATTGGAAGGGTGCAACTTAATGAAGCTATTGCATAGGAAATCCCGAATAGGAAATAACCCTTAATACTTGTGTCTGACACATTACCGATCGCAGATGCGGCAGCCTGAGCTTTATAGTTGTACATCGTTCCACCCGCAAACAGATATGCGCCTAAGCCAGCCATCACAAAACCCAACAAAAATCCGATCCACGGAAAAATATTCACAACAGTTTGTGCGCCTGAAGAAATTGCCAATCCGGTTACCCCGAATAGTAGGACAAAACCTGCACCTAGGGCGGCGCTAACGTAAATTGCTTTGCTTAGTGACCTTAAGATTTCTCGGAACATTGAGACCTCTATATTTGCGTCACCTTGCTGGTCGGTTAGGTACATTGTAAGGAAAGCGGGTAAAACTACGAAACCGCATGGATTAACCGTGGCCGCCATTCCGGCGGCGAAAGCGAATCCCAAGGGTAGTAACGACCCTAGGTTTCCGAAAAAACTTGCACCTTGTGCTGAATATCTGAGCGCTCCATGAATGAAGCTGTTTGTGCCAGGACCTACTGTAAGCCCTGCAATGGTAGCGAAGCATGTAACAAAAATCGCTATGGTTGCAGGGACCGGTAGATACTTTGGATTGAAGCCAGCCTCTGTGTTTGAGGCTCTTTGGGACTCTGTTTTCATACTATGCAGTGGATCTTTCTATGCCTCTCTCCATTAACTTGTCCTACAAGATTCGGCGCTAGCTCACTATATTTTCCCAAATTAATGGGAAACATGTTTGACCAAAGACCTTGATGACAGTGAATTTAGTTGAGTCATTTTTTAGATAGGAACTAGAACGGATTTATCCTTTGGTTTCCCGGCTTGTAAACAACCGTGACTGGTTGGATATTTGCATGACAAATAACATGATGTTGTACTTCAGCGTAGATATTGATTAGAACTAAATTTTCCTTACCTGTTTCTCTCAAATAATCAAATCATTTGACGATCAAGATTAAAAACTCACAGTCGTTACTTTTTCCTTTAAACGATAAGTCTAATTTGAAAGATGTTTCTCGTATCATCGTTCATTTAGCCGTTGCGGATCCTAATCTAGAAGATTCAATACTTAGCCTTCTTGGAAAAAAATCGCGGTTTTCTTTGGTTAAGGGGAGTATTGGCTATGCAGCTGAAGTGGACGTCAGGATTATCAATGAAATTCCCAATCTAGCGCAAATCATAGAATACGATGAATTCGCCCCACCCAAGCTACTCTTTATAGGTCCTAACCATTCCCATGAGGCTATGATCAAGGCGGTTGTCTCAGGCGCATGGGCATATATGAGTGCAGAGAACGATTTATCTGAATTAGAATCAGCGATTTGCGGTGTAGTCGAGTCTAATGGTAGTTCACTATTACAGACGATTGCTAGGAGTGAAAAAGCTTCGCGAGAGGTTTTGCAAGAACTTGCAGCACCGCGGCTTGAGGTCCAAGCCACTCACGCAATTCCTAATCTGCTTACTAGCGACGAAGTTAGAATTCTTGAACTTATCGCTCGTGGTGAAAGAAGCAAGAATATTGGCGAGATAGTCGGACTGGCTGAACAGACGGTTAAGAATTACGTTGTCAGAATCTTAGATAAAACCCGGACTCAGACTCGCGCACACGCTGCTGCTCTAGCCGCTCAGAGGGGATGGTTGCCCCCTCTGGATAAAGACTGAACTTTGTTATTTAAAAGTATTAGATTAACGGTCTATTTTTGGACTACTACTGTGATAGAATAACGAACGATTACACACCCGATTTAACGGCGCAGGCATGCCTGCGCCTATTTGTGTGTACCGATATTTATCCAATTACGCCGGTTCTAAAGTTGTTGAGCCGGAAGTAGAGGCAATCAAGTGACAACTTCAGAATCCCTAAATATTGCTCCAGCGATCGCTGAGCAAGAGGATACTCTGGCGCCTCTCGATCTGCGTTCGTTATTCGTCGCTGGGGTTCACTTTGGTCACCCTTCTAAGCGATGGAATCCTAAGATGGCTGATTACATCTTTGCAAAGCGATCGCGTGCACACATCATCGATCTTTCTAAGACGATTACTTCACTGAAGGCTGCAAAAGAATTCGTGGAGAAAATTGTTTCCGAAGGCGGCGAGTGTCTGATGGTCGGGACTAAGGCTCAGGCACAGACTCCTATTTGTGAACATGCTGAAAATGCTGGTGCGATGTATATCAATCAACGTTGGCTAGGGGGAATGATGACTAATTTCCAAACTATCCAACCTCGAATTGAACGATTGGTGTATCTGGAAGATGCATTTGCTAAGGGAACTGTGGTCGCCCAGACCAAGCGAGAGTCTCTAATGCTGGCCACAGAACTCCAGCGTCTGAATAAATTTTTTGGTGGCATCAAGGAAATGGAAAAGCTGCCTCAGGTTCTTTTCGTTGTAGATATCGAAAAAGAAAAGTTAGCTGTGGCTGAAGCGAATCGTCTTGGTATTCCTATTGTTGCAATTGTCGATACGAACTGTGATCCAACTAAGGTAGATTACGCTATACCTGGAAACGACGATTCGGTTCGTTCTATTTCACTAATTACTCAACATATTGCAGAAGCTATAACATCGGGTAAGGTCGCTGCGAAGATCGCCATGGAAGAGCAACTTGCAGCTGAAGCAGAGCTTGAGGCGCAGGAAGCTGCTGCCCGTTCAGCAGCTCAAGCTAAAGCTGCTGAACGGGCAGCTAAAACAAATAGCACAAAAGCCAAGTCAAAACCA
>DBSW01000063.1:0-2660 GCA_002306745.1 Dehalococcoidia bacterium UBA1332
GGCGCTCTCCCAGCTGAGCTAAAGCCCCAAACCGATACTCTATTGTAAAACCATAATTACAAAAAGGCACTGTATGAACTGGTACGCTATTTTTCAGATTTAACACACCAGATAAATATTTAGTTTCAGGCTAATGCCTTACGTGGAAAAAACAATGTAAAGGGTGCCGCGCAACCGAATTTCTCCAAACACATCACCAGCAAATCGCAAATGCCCATCAGGAATCCCGAGCAAACATTATGAAAATTACCGATATCACCACTACACCACTAAAAATCGGAAAGTCTCTGGTCAGGATTCAAACTGACGCTGGTATCGAAGGATGGGCAGAAGGTCCTGGAATCAACAAAGTAGTGCCTGGAAGAAACGCATCAGTATTTGAAGCCTACCTAGAAAGCATCATTAAACCTACATTGATTGGAGAAGACCCGTTACAGATCGATCGACATTGGGAGACTCTTGCACTCGGAAAAGACGACCGCCTGTACAAACTTCCCGCCAACATCGTTGGCATAATCGACGTTGCTCTCTGGGACTTGATGGGGAAAGAAACAAATAAGCCCGTATACACCTTAATGGGAGGAGTAACCCGTAAGGACATACAACTTTACTGGAGCACTGGTTCCGGGTGGAAATTCACCCCCGAAGAAATGCTAAACATGGTTAAACAGGGCTACGAGATGGGATTTGAAGCCTTCAAGATCCGGATGGATTGGAAGGGCTGGCGACAAGATTCAAATCCAACGAAAGACTATCAAATGTTCAAGCTAGTCAGAGAATTTCTATGCGATGGGCAGTATCTCGGCTTTGACGCTAACAACGGTTACTCAGTCAGCACAGCTATACAACAAGGGAGGAAATTCGAGAAATTAGGCATCGACCATTTCGAAGAGCCACTTCCAAATTGGGATCTATCTGGACTTAGACAAGTTTCAGATGCTCTGGATGTGGCAGTATCCGCTGGTGAACAAGATCCATACCGCTGGTGGTTCTACAACCTAATTGAACTCGGGAATGTAGATATCTTGCAACCAGATATTCTTAGCGCCGGTGGACCATCTGAAGTTAAACGAATTTATGAACTAGCTGTAACTTGGAACAAGCCTGTAATGCCGCATAGTCCACAAGCTGGCATAAACTCAATGGCCTCACTGCACACATACGCAACAACTTTAAATGCGACTCGACCTCACGAGTTCTCAACAGAGTTCTCTGGCCCTTTAGACGATGTGCATGATCTCTATGGTGACGTAGTGATACCTGACAAAGGAGTGATGCATCTCTCAGATCGCCCTGGTTTAGGAATAGACCTTAACGAACAGGCCGTCAAACGCCTTACTGTCTAACTGAGCACCTCAACTAGGCGCCGCGCTATAACCTCTTCCTGACCGTCCAATACGTTCACCATATTGGCTGACAAACCATTTGGATTACGAGCGATATAGACTCGCGGTGATCCCTCATGCATAGCCTCCCACACCCGATTGACCTCTTCCTCGCCACCTGACAGCTTAATAACGCAGTTAGGCACGTGATAATTCAAGTTATCCAGCACCACCTCGGCGCTAACACCCGGTATATCTGAGATTTTTGACCTGATGTGCTCTGCCTTCGCAAACATAGCGCTAATCCGTTCCTCATCATCCGTCTCTACGAACAATTGAAGTGCCGTTGCCATGCCAATCAACTCTTCACGCCCTACTTTTTGAGGTCGGCCTACAGCCATACTAGGACCACTATTTTCTAAAGCAGCTTCAATTAGGTCTGAACGTCCAGCTAGCAAGCCTGCTGACTGAGGACCTCCAATGTATTTGCCACCAGAGAATGTAACTAAATCAGCTCCTTCCGCAATGTACTTAGTCAAATTAGATTTCGGAGGCAACATCGCTGCACCATCTACAATTAGCGGCAAACCTGCAGCATGAGCGACCTCTGCTACTTCTAAAGCTGAAAGGCCTCCACGAGCGGGACCATACGCATAGGTGTACAAAATAGCCGCCGTCCGATCACCAATAGCCTGTTTCAATTGATCAACGGTGGCACCATTTTCATCTCCTGCGAAAGTCAGCGTAGCACCAGCATATTCATGACATTTAAGATAACCTTCCGGATTGTTTGCTTGGGTAAGTATCTCGTTATTAAGACCTTCAGTGTTTGGAAGTTGAGCGATCTTGGCAGAATCAGTGCCTGTCATAACTGCTGCAGTTGCCAGTACTAGACCGCCTGCCGCACCCGAACAAATCATGCCAGCTTCAGCGCCAGTTATCTCAGCTACAAAATCGCCTGTCGCTCTCTTTAGCTCCACAAGATCCACATATGACTCAGAAGCTAAATTCATCGCTTCTCTCACTTCGTGACGCATACTCGAACCACCATGAGTTGTGTGTGTACCACCAGCATTTATCAATGGTGTTACCCCGAATCTTGAGTAAACAGGGTTATGAAGAGGATCGCTGACCATTTTTTATTTCTTTCTACAATTTTATTTATTAGCGAGGCACACTTGGTGAATAGTGCTAACCCAATAAGCAAATATTGTGGTAAAACTATGCAAAACTGCAATAATCTTAGCCGGATTAATCAAATATAACTTTGAAATGGCATGATTGCACATATCTACCCACTCCCGAGGACCATGGAGGTCAAATTGAGCGGAATAT
>DBSW01000063.1:2994-3188 GCA_002306745.1 Dehalococcoidia bacterium UBA1332
CGGAATATACGAAGAATTCGGAGTCACACCAGGCATTAATGCACGTGGTAATCAAACCTTACTAGGCGGCTCTACTCCACCTCCAGAAGTCCAGGAGGCGATGGATGAAGCTATGAATTCAGGTTACGTTGTATTTGAAGACTTACTGAGGAAAACTGGTGATTTCATTGCTGAAACACTTGGGACAGAATCTG
>DBSW01000139.1 GCA_002306745.1 Dehalococcoidia bacterium UBA1332
CTTAGCCGCCGGTTTCTTAGCCGCCGGTTTCTCGGCGGCTTCTAATTTAGCAGCGACCGCTGCTTCGCGAGCATCACGTCGCTCTGAGCCAAGCACCTGTGCAGTATGTGGATGTTCAGGACCAGCGTAAATTTTCAGACGATTCATCATCTGACGACCAAGCTTGTTCTTAGGAAGCATGCCTTTAACCGCCAATTGGATAATGCGAGTCGGCTGCTTCTCGACCATACGTTCGTATGAAATTTCTTTGAGGTTACCTGGATACTGGCTGTGACGTTTATAAATCTTCTGCTCAGCTTTCATACCGGTAACTTTGATTTTATCGGCGTTTACCACTACGACAAAATCACCCGTCAACATATGGGGTGCATAAGTAGGCTTATGCTTTCCCATCAAGTACATAGCCACCTGAGTTGCGAGCCGACCGAGAACCTGATCTTCGGCGTCGACAACTTGCCAGTCGTTCACGAGATCAGAGGCTTTAGGGTTGTATTGCTTTAGCTTAGTTACCATAGTTAGTAGTTAATTCCATCAATTTCAGTGGATTAGTTTACGCTTATATCAAAAGAATCAGAAGTAGGTATTACAGGTAATCCAAACAGACCTGATCCATCGTAAGCAATCGATTCCAAGCAAAGACCCGAAGCTGGCATCACCTGCGTCGCCCCCCCTCGCCGTGCTGAATCCAGAAGTTTACATATAACTTCATGCGGGGCATTACCACACCCAACGTCATATAAAACACCGGCGACTCGTCGTATCTGCTGATGTAAATAAGCATTTGCTGTAATTTTAAACTTTATGTTATCGCCATCGCGAATCGTCATCGCCGACTTCACTTGACGCCTTGTTGACGCATCTATCGGTGTACCCGGACCAGCAAAAGCAGCAAAATCATGTGAGCCAAGCAATGAGCGGCAGGCAATATTCATGGCTTCCACATCCAGTTTTTTACGTACATGGGCTACATATTGACGATTCAAAGCCGGTGCTGACCTTGCGTCATTAAATGTATAAACGTAAGTACGTGAAGACGCGTCACCACGAGGATCGAAGCCATTGTATCCATCCTTAACGATCTGTGCATATCGAATGCGAACATCGTCTTTCATGTAATGATTCAACGCAATCCTTATCCTGTCAGCAGGCATGTCCGTTTCATGATTAAACCGACCTACCTGTCCTCTAGCATGTACGCCTGAGTCTGTACGACTTGCGAGATAAATTCTTATAGTTGTATGAAATATATTGAACAGAGCATGTTCAATTTCGCCCTGAACCGTTCTAGCATTGGACTGTAGTTGAGAGCCGTGGAAATCAGTCCCGTCATACTCCACAACCAACCCAAAACGCATACTTTTTCGTTCTACCTAGTCAACCAGCTCCAAAAGAGCCATTTCTGCAGCATCACCCGGACGAGAACCTAATCGTGTTATACGTGTATAACCACCAGCTCTCTCCTTAAATCTAGGAGCTATGTCATCAAAAATAGTCTTTAAAACGGACTTATCAGTAATAAAAGCTGCCGCTTGACGTCTATCGTGCAGAGTGCCTCTCTTGCCAAGCGTAACCATCTTCTCTGCTATAGGACTAATTTCCTTCGCTTTCGCTATAGTGGTTCTGATCTGACCATGGCGAAGCAGATCAGTTACCATAACCCTGTACATAGCTTTACGAGGCCCTGACGCTCGTCCGAACTGTCTACCTTTAAGATTATGCCTCACTTGATTCTGCTCCCGTATCATCATCGGTAACATTTTCGATCTCAGCCTCGGCTGACTCACCATCTCCTTCTCCAGAGCTATCGACTTCAGGTAGAAGATTACGCTCGGCGAGCTTATCGTAAAGTTCATCAAGAGATTTCTGCCCGAAGTTACGAATTTTTAATAGTTCACTCTTAGGCATGGAAAGCACTTCACCAACACGGTTGATACCAGCTCTCTTGAGGCAGTTAAGTGTCCGTGCTGATAGCGCCAGTGTCTCAACGAGAGTGTTATATACGTCTGGTGAGATACCTAAACCAGCAGCAGGACTAGCCTCTTCTTCCGGCTCTTTATCAAGCTGTGTAAATAAAAAGAAACTCTCCATGAGTTGGTTACCGGCTGCCTGCATTGCATCAAGAGGCATTATCGTACGGTCGGTCCAGACTTCAACAATCAGTTTTTCAAGATCTGAACGTTGACCCACTCTAGTTGGCTCAACCGAGAAGTTTGCTTTTCTTACTGGTGTGTAAATCGCATCTACCGGAAGAACACCTATCGGCAGTCCTTCATCTTGGCTAGCAGCAGTGAAGCCAATCCCCTGTTCGACATTAAATTCTACTGAAAGCCGAGCATCGGGATTATCAAGTGTGGCTAGATGGTGTTCAGGGTTAACGATTTCAAAGTCAGCAGTCGCCATTATGTCGCCAGCACGTACTTCACCCTCACCATCAACCTCCAAGCGAAGTCGACCAGGACGATCAGCCAATGACCGTAACCGTATTCCCTTAACATTGAGAAGAAATTCAACAACCTCTTCACGCATGTGTGGAATCGTAGAGTACTCATGAAGTGCTCCGTCTATCTTCACCCATGTCACAGCAGTACCTGGTAGAGAGTTAAGTAATGACCGACGGAGTGGATTGCCTAGTGTGACTCCCCATCCACGTTCCAACGGCTCGGCAACAAATCTGCCGTATATCTCTTCATTTTCCTGAATAGTTATAGAGAGATCAGGAATCTCTGGTGTTGATGGCGGCAGTTCCTCTTGAGGAGTAATACCGTACATTCGTTCAAGCATCGGCGCGTTTTTACTTCCTTGAGTAATACTCAACTATTTGACGAGTGTCGATCGCAAGTTCGACATCGCTTGTCCTCGGTAGACTAACGATTTCGCCAACTGCCTTGTCAGAATCGACGTTGAGCCAACTCGGAACAACCGAGTTTGAGCCCATGCCGTTCGACACAATTTCGAACAGACCAGTCTTTTTTGACTGTTCGCGCCAGCTAATGCGATCTCCCGCTTTAACTTGGTACGAAGGAATGTTCACCTTCTTGCCGTTCACCTGAATATGACCATGACCGACAATTTGTCTGGATTGAGGTCGCGAATCAGCGAAGCCAAGTCGGTATACGACGTTATCTAGTCTTGTCTCTAGTAGTTGTAACAGGCGATCACCTGTTACACCTTCGAGACGACTTGCCTTTTTGTAGTAGTTTCTAAACTGCCGCTCCAACACACCATAGATAGCGCGTGCTTTCTGCTTTTCGCGAAGCTGAGTTCCGTATTCTGAAATACGACGACGACGCTGCTGTGTCGACTTATCTCCGGGTTGGCTTTTGCGTCGCTCCCAAGCACATTTACCTGAGGGTTTAGAGCATAGCTTCATTCCAAAGCGTCGGCAGTTCTTACATTTCGGTCCGGTATACCTTGCCATTCGTTTCCTGAATTACTTTCATAGTTTCAATAAATCTTGTGTCAGTGGAACGAGTTACTTTAGGCAAGGAACCCGTTCTTGACTTGTTTATACTCGCCGTTTCTTAGGAGGACGACATCCATTGTGAGGAACCGGCGTGATATCCCTGATAGATACCACACGTATACCTGCACCCTGAATTGCTCGGATAGCTGCTTCACGGCCAGATCCTGGACCTTTGACCATGACATTTACGGTCTTCAAACCGTGCTCAATTGCTGCCCTTGCGGCCGTCTCGCCCGCTCGTTGAGCTGCGAAAGCAGTTGACTTACGTGAGCCACGGAAACCCATAGCACCCGCGCTGCTCTGCGAAATAACGTTGCCCTGTGGATCGGTCAACGTAACTAATGTGTTATTAAAAGTAGCACTAATAAAAGCTTTACCTTGCGGTACAAACTTCTTCTCACGTCTTCGTGATCGCTGTCTTGGCATATCTGTTTTTACTAATCCTTATAAGATACGGCGTAAACCGCTAGAATCGTCATAATGACCCAATAAACACTTAATGACCGGCAACTCGCTTACGTCCAGCCACTGTTTGTCGCCTACCACGTTTAGTTCGAGCATTAGTCTTAGTTCGCTGCCCACGAACTGGAAGACCGCGTCGATGGCGGAGACCTCTATGAGATTGAATATCCGATAAACGACGAATATTAAGTTGAGTCTCTCGCCTTAGATCCCCTTCTATTAACAGCCCTGTCCTCTCTACAGCAGTACGGACTTTGGCAAGCTCATCATCAGATAGATCTTTCACGCGAGTTGTGTCCGTCATACCAGACTCTTCGACAATTTTCTTTGACGAAGTACGACCGATACCATAAATCGCTGTTAATGCTATTTCGAGTCTCTGGTTATCCGGAATGTTCACACCGGCAATTATCGCCATAAGGCCGATTACTCCTGTTTTTTTCGACTAGCCTTGCCGCGCCTTCAGACGAGGATTCTGTTTGTTAATTACATAAACACGCCCCTTGCGACGCACAATCTTGCTACCAGGGTGTTTTGCTTTTACTGATGCTTTAACTTTCATTTTCTATTTCTCTAATCCTGAAGATCTGACCTGCTCAGTTAAATTTACTATGAAGTGATTATTACTTGAATCGATATGTAATCCGACCACGAGTTAGATCGTATGCCGATAATTCGACTAAAACCTTATCGCCTGGGAGGATCCTTATGAAGTTCTTACGAATCTTTCCGGAGGCGTGGGCTAAAACCTCATGACCATTCGGAAGTTCGATCTTGAAGAACGCGTTTGGTAACGCCTCATTCACGAGACCTTCGACTTCGATTGCTTCCTTTTTTGCCAAAATATTTTCTATCCACTCTCTGCGGTTGCTTTAACTATTCAACCGTGAGGACGACCGGACCGTCCTCAGTTATTGCTACCGTATGCTCAAAATGGCACGACAATGCACCATCTTCGGTGACCACAGTCCAACCATCATCGGCCATTCGCGTTTTCCAACTGCCTGCATTAACCATAGGCTCAATCGCCAGAACAAGTCCTGGCTGAAGCACTAGACCATGCCCTCCCGGTCCAAAATTGGGCACCTGAGGTGGCTCATGCAAATCTCTGCCGATACCATGCCCCACGTACTCCCTAACCACTTCAAATGAACTTTTACGCACGTGATTTTCCACAGCACTTGATATGTCCCCAACCCTATTACCGGGCTGCGCTGCTTGGATCCCTCTTTCAAGCGATCCAAGAGTAGTGCTAATCAAACCATGCTTTTCACTTGAGGAAAAGCCAACTAACTTCGTAACCGCATGATCGCTGTTATACCCATCAACGATAGCACCACAATCCATAGTAACGATATCGCCGCTTTGAACGATCCTGTCACTTGGAATACCATGAACAATCTCTTCATTTATTGATATACACGCCGTCGACGGAAAACCATACAATCCAAGAAATCCAGGTTTTGCACCCTGAGATTCTATTGCCTGACGGGCAATGTTATCGAGTTCTATAGTAGTTATTCCGTGCTCAAGCGCTTCGAAAGCTTTTCGAACTGCGAATGCAACCACCCTGCCAGCTTCGCGCATAATATCCAACTCAAGTGACGACTTTAATGTAGCCCCGGAAACGATATTTCCACGTGCAGCAATTTTGTGTGCTGAATCACCGTTCAAAAAACGATCTCTCCTAGTATATCCCGAAATAAGGATTTAGTTCGATAGCTAGCCTAATCTAATTGTTTGAGTTAACACTTGAAACACCGAATCTGGTGAACCCGTCGCAGCAATTTCCTCAACAACACCACGCAATCGGTAGTAATCGAGGACAGGTGCTGTCTGTGTTTCGTACACATTCATACGGTTATTTATAGCATCGGGTTTGTCGTCATCACGAACAAGCACACGACCTCCACATTTATCGCATACACCTTTATTTACCGGAGCATTCGAAATGAGGTTATACGGGAGCTGACAACTCGAGCAGATAGCTCGACTTGAAAGGCGTTTCACGAGTTCGTCAGTATTTAAAGTAAAGTGGATCACTTTATCAATACTAAGACCGACTGCCTGAAGTGACTGGTCTAGTGACTCAGCTTGCATGACCGTACGAGGAAACCCATCTAGCAATACACCCGCGGGGTCATCGATGTGCTTCTGTATCATAGCGATAATATGTGAATCTGGAACATAATCTCCTCGTTCCATAAAGCTTTTAGCAAGGAGTCCTAATTCAGATTCCGCAGCTACTTCTGCACGGAGAATGTCACCTGTTGAAAGATGCTTCATTCCCGTCCTCTCAGAAAGACGTCTAGCCTGTGTACCTTTGCCCGCACCTGGCGGACCCATAAAAACAATGCGCATTTCCGTAATGGTTGCCCTCTACCGAACAAATCCTTCGTAATTACGCATCAGCAATTGTGACTCAAGCTGGCGCATCGTGTCTAAAGCCACACCTACCATAATTAAAAGGCTCGTGCTCTGCAAAATAGTAGTAGCGTTCGGTAAGTTGGTTACGAGCTGGGCTAGATATGGGACAATCGCCACACCACCCAAGAAAAGCGCACCACCCCAAGTAATACGTAAAACAACACGCATCAGATAAATTCGAGTTGGTGGACCAGGTCGTATACCAGGAACGAAACCTCCATTCTTTTGGAGATTTTCAGCGAGATTCTGCTGATTGTGAACAACTAATGTGTAGAAAAAAGTAAATATGACTACTAACAGAAATACTGCAACCCAGTAGATTGTGCTGGTAGGTCCAAAAGAGTTCTGGAAAAAGTTAGCAACGTTAGATACGAAACCCCCAGACCCATCGTTAAAGTAACTGGCGATAACTGAAGGCAAGATAAGAATCGAGAAAGCAAAAATCAGCGGAATCATGCCGGCTGCATTTACACGGAGAGGGATGTTTGTCGCACCCGACTGCCTGTACATCTGACCACTGCGGAACACACTGCGACCATACTGTACTGGGATTTTTCTAACCGCTTCAGCAAAAAAGACGATCAGATAAACAATCGCAATAGCTATAAAGACGAGCATCCCAACTTGGAACACCTGATCTCTGAGCAACCACAATTGACCGACAACTTGAGGAAGAGTTGAAACTATTCCTGCAAAAATTATGAGAGATATACCGTTACCAATACCCTTCTCGGTAACGAGTTCACCCATCCAGACGAGAAGCATCGTGCCGGCAGTCATAGCCATCAAAATAGTAATAGTATTTAGCGAATCTGCTCCGAAACCAATACCGGTTATCGCAGCCCCACCAGTAGTAGCAAAGCCACTAGCAAACAGATTTAACTGTCCGTAACCCTGCAAAAAAGCCAAAGGTACAGTAAGGTAGTGCGTATAGCGGTTAATCGCCTGACGACCACCTTCACCCTCTTGAGACAAATTCCTTAGATTAGGAATGATCGGTGTCAGAATCTGCAAGATAATTGACGCGGTGATGTACGGATAAACACCAAGGGCGGCTATTGAAAGATTACGTAGAGCACCACCAGAGAACAAATCCAAAAATCCAAGTAACGGATTAGCTTCAAAAGCAGCGGCTAAAGCATCGCGATCGACGCCAGGTACAGGAACATGAGCAAAAAATCTGAAAATTACCAGAATTCCCAACGTAAAAAGAATTCTGAATCTCAGGTCAGGGATTCGCCAAGCGTCGGCAGCAGCACGAAAAAGTGCTGGCACCGCTGATTCCGAAGATATTTGCGCTTGCTGGGTCATTACTGGCTGGCCGACTCTTCCGATTCCAACCCGATTATAGTCACAGACCCACCTACAGCCTCGATCTTAGCCTTTGCTGACTTACTGAATGCGTGTGCAGTAACATTCAATTTCTTTGTCAATTCTCCATCTCCCAAGATTTTCACCTTAGGACTATTCTTACGAATCACTCCTGCTTCTACAAGTTTTTCAATTGTAACCTTGGATCCCGATCGAAATTCTTCCAGAATGTCAAGATTTACGGGCGTTGTTTCAATCCGAAAGATGTTAGTAAAACCACGCATATGTGGCAGTCGCTTAATCAAGGGGAGTTGTCCGCCCTCAAATAAAAATGGAACGCTGCCGCGCTGTTTTTGTCCCTTTGAGCCTCTACCGGAGTAGGTGCCGGAACCAGAACCATTACCGCGCCCAATTCGTTTGCGGTTCTTCCGAGAATTCTTTGCTGGTTTTAAATTGTGAAGTCCAGGCATTTCAAAATACTTACTGTTTTAGTGAAAAAGTTAGTTCATTTCCTCAACTGATACGAGGTGAATGATTTTTGCGATCATTCCACGTATCTGAGGACTATCATCTTTAACGACATTCTGACGAATTTTATTCAGTCCTAAGGCCTTTAATGTTGCACGCTGCGCCGGCTTGGTGCCTATACTAGATCGAAGTTGTGTTATTAGTAATTTATCCATTATTCTCGTGCCTGCGATGAAGTGTCCTCTGTGTTCACAACACCACTCACGCCCTTGCGACGCTCTACAGCAGCAACTGGATCCCGGAGTTGATCAAGTGCCGCAAGAGTAGCCCTGACTATGTTGATCGTATTGGAAGACCCGAAAGTCTTTGATAAAACATCCTTTACGCCTACAGCTTCCATAACAGCACGGACTCCACCTCCGGCAATTACACCAGTACCGGGAGCAGCGGGTTTAAGAAGTACCTTGGCTCCGGAATATTTTGAAGTGATCTCATGTGGAATGGTAGGACCATTAAGTTCGATCTTTGTCATTGCCTTTTTTGCGTAGGTCGTACCTTTACGTACTGCATCAGGCACAGCACCGGCTGCACCAAGAGCTGCACCAACGTTACCATTACCGTCTCCAACAACTACCATTGCGTTGAAAGTCAGGTTTCGGCCTCCTTTGACGACCTTGGACACTCTTCGAATCTTTACAACCCGCTCTACGAGACCTGAGTCCTCTTCGTCACGTCTTGGACGACGGTTACGGCGCTCTCCTCCTTGACCGCGCCCACGATGAGTGCTTGATGAGCGCCCACCACGAGAGCCACTGCGTGTTTCATTATCTGTGGTCATTTTTAGAAGCTTAATCCTTCTGCGCGTGCTGCATCGGCGAGTGCTTTGACCCGTCCATGATATTTGTACCCACCTCGATCAAACACAACATTCGTAATCCCTGCTGCTATCGCTTTCTTAGCAACTGCCTCGCCGACAGCTTTAGCAATCTCTATCTTCGCATCATTGATATCAATTCCGATTGAACCAGCAGCAGCAAGTGTGTGACCTTCATCGTCGTTTATAACTTGAGCGTATATGTGGTTACTACTTCTGAAAACAGCAAGACGTGGACGAGCAGCTACACCGCGTAAGTTCTTACGAACACGTCGCTGTCTAACCCACCGTTTTCGTGAATCATACTTTCTGTTACCCATTTTTACGCGACTCCCGCTGCGGCAGTCTTGCCAGCTTTACGTCGAATAACTTCATCCGAGTACCTAATTCCCTTACCGGTATAAGGGTTAGGCTTTCGAACCTTACGAATTTGAGCCGCCTGTTCGCCAACATCTTCCTTACTTGGACCGGTTATATTGATGAAGTTCTGACCATCCGCAATCAATGTATTTGTACGGTACGGTTCAACCGAAATAGGATGCGAATAACCAACGTTGACCTCAAGTCCCTTACCTTTTTGTTGAACACGGTAACCAGTACCGATCAACTCCAATCTTTTTGTAAAACCCTCAGCGCAGCCTAAAATCATATTGTTGATCAGACTTCGGGTCAGGCCATGTAGGGCACGCTGTTCCGGTTCTTCATTGGAACGTTCAACCGTAACAACACCGTCTGAAAGAGTAATTTTCATACTTGGTGGGAGGGTTCTTGATAATTCACCAACCTTACCTTTGACAGTAACAGTAGTACCGTCGATCCTAACATCGACATCGCCTGGCACTGTTATTGGGGCTTTTCCTATTCGCGACACTGTAAATCTTCTCTCGTAACTTCGTAACTATTTGTAAAAATATTTTCGACTCAGATTAAACATCATTTCTACCATACATAGAAAAGCAATTCACCGCCGACACCTTGCCGACGAGCCTCTTGCCCTGTCATCACACCCTTCGAGGTAGACACGAATGCAACCCCGAGCCCTCCGAAATATCTAGGCACTTCCGCTTTACCGACATACACACGGAGACCAGGTTTACTCACGCGCTTGAGACCTTGAATAACTGGTGTGTTGTCATCATAGTAACGAAGCTGAACATCAAGCGTTTTATTTGCTGCACCATCGTCAGTTGCAGAGAAACCTGAAATAAATCCTTCCTCAGTCATGAGCTTCAGCAGGGAAGACTTCATTCGTGAAGCAGGAATTTGAAGGGATTCATGTCGCACCTGAACCGCATTACGAATACGGGTGAGCATGTCGGCTATAGGATCTGTTACTGGCACCTTGATTAATTCTCTCTATAATTTTTGCTGTTAGAGGCTACCCTTGCGTATTCCCGGCAATTCGCCTTTCAACGCAAGGTCGCGGAATGTAATTCGCGAAAGACCAAAAAAGCGGATATAACCACGTGGACGACCAGTCACTGCACATCGATTGCGCAATCGAATGGGCGAAGAGTTACGAGGCAATTTAGCGAGTTGCTGGCGAGCAGCAAAACGCTCTTCCGGACTACGCTTCATGTCAACTGACACAGCACGTAGTTCTTTTCTAACTTCAGCCTTGGCTTCCACCAACCGCTGGCGACGCTTTTCTCTTTCAATCATCGACTTCTTAGCCAAGACAAATAACTCCAGATCGTTTATATCGCACCAACAAGCTCGTCTACACGTGCAAAAGGCATGCCAAGTAATTCAAGAAGACGTCTGCCTTCTTCATCTGTGCGAGCAGTCGTTACAAAAGTAATTTGCAACCCGCGCATACGATCAATTTCATTGTAGTCAATCTCAGGAAATGTAGATTGATCGCGCATACCCAAAGAATAGTTGCCACGCCCATCAAATGACGTTCTACTAGTGCCTCTAAAATCCCTAACGCGCGGTAAAGTTACGTTCACGAATCGATCAAAAAATTGCCACATTCGAGGACCTCGTAGAGTCACAGACGCACCAATGACGGCTCCCTCTCTGAGTTTGAAATTTGCAATCGAAACTTTTGCACGATTTTCCGTTGGTTTCTGTCCGGTAATTTTCTGAAGATC
>DBSW01000043.1 GCA_002306745.1 Dehalococcoidia bacterium UBA1332
CTTAAAAAAAGAAACGCCCCAATAAATCTGGGGCGTTTCTTTTTTTAAGATTTGAAGTAATTAATATCAAATAATGAAAATGGACCAATCTAAATAACTATAGGTGCAAGAATCAGATAGGCCCATACAATCGATATGCACGGAACTAGATTCCTCTTATCTTATATTGTGGTCAAACGATCGAAATTTTAGAATTAGCATCGCAGAAATGTTCATCGTAGAGCAATCTTAAACAAACCAAAGGCAATAGTAGCGCTCAAACACAATGCGTCCAACTCTTTCAACAATATAACGATAATCATAAAACGATCGGTACCTTGTTGATGCGCGATAGACTGAAATTCACAAGTGAATCTGATTTCAACCAACTCTGGTGTGATCCAGTTCAGAAAAACACCTGCAACTAATAGTCAACTAATTTCAATAAAACTACTACTAATCGTCAAGCATTACCTGCTCTAAAAGTTCTATCTTCACGCGACGAATTCTTCGCCCAATTACCGACTGAACGGTGATAGTTAGACCATCAACTGAAACTTTATCGCCTGGTGATGGCATCTTTCCCAATTCCCTATAAACCAACCCGCCAACTGTATCAAAACCATCAGCCACAATGGATGTATTGAGCTTCTGGTTCATAACATCTATTGATGCACCCGCGTCTGCATACATCTCTTTGGAACCTGCGGTTTCGATCACCGGACCCTCAACATCAAACTCATCGATGAGTTCACCAACTATCTCTTCAATCAAATCAGTTACGGTAACTAATCCAGATACACCACCGTACTCATCGACGACTACAGCCAACCCTGTGCGGTGTTCCTGCAATTGACGAAGTAATCGCTCCAAGCTTTGTGACTCGGGTACGTGCAGAGCGCGTCTAGCCAGATACTCAACCTGTGTATTTCGGTCTTTACCGTTATCTAGTGCCGTCAATACATCACGAGCGTATACAACACCCGCAATTGAATCGATAGTTCCCTTATAGATCGGAATCTTGCTATGCCCCCCCACAGTCATCAAATCAGCTAGTTCACCAATTGTCGCTTCTAATGAGGTAGCGATCACATCAACTCTGGGAACCATGATCTCCCTAACTTTCACGGTATCCATGCGCAATATACCGCGTATCATGCGAAGTTCGTTTTGGTCAGCGGGAATCACAGACTCTTCAAGGAAATCAAGGCTCTCTTGGAGTGCGGCAGTTACCTCCTCCCCCACCGCTTCCTCACCTCGACCCTTGGACAATGTGAAATCGACGATGTGGGACACTCCAGGGGTCACACTTAATATCTTCAGCGCTACACCGATAGGACGACTAATTTCTCTAGCCCATTTACGCTGATAACCGGATATAACGGATGCGAACAACTGCAAGATAATCGCACCAATAGCTGAAATTACAACAGTCAATAAGACACTTGCGATCGGTGACAAACCATTTATTTGTGAATCGAGTGTTATAAGAAGAGCCAAAGCAAAGGTCATCAGAGCTGTAGCCTGCAAACTTCGACCGATTAATGTAGATTCGGCACTCAAACGACCCGCCAGACCGTACTCACTGTCATCTAATTCCTCGATGTTCCCATTCAAATTACCGTTGGTTTGTAGGTTTCTTGCAGTTGGCGGTAAGGGATTAATACGTGTTCCCAAAGAGGAAATAGTCAGGGCGACATAGAAAAATACAAATCCAGATATGATCAGCAGCAGCAGCATGGAAGTCTCAAGATACATTAGGGCAAACCTCAATGCCATTGATATGCCTACGTGTATCGGGAAGTCGCCCGGTACTATCAGCGTCTACTGTATTAATCATTTTTGCTTAAAAATTCCGGATATTTTTGTACATGCAGCACTTTAACTATTTCTTGTTCTTGAATTTTATAGATTTCGCAGGCACACCCGCTACTGTGTCACCTGCAGGAACATCATTTCGCACCACGGAACCAGCACCGGTCTTTGCTCCTACACCGATATTTACAGGTGCCACTATCATCGTGCTAGAGCCGATCATAGCGTGGTGTTCTATCACTGTCTCATGCTTACCTTTACCGTCGTAATTACAAGTCACAGTTCCTGCACCAATATTAACTTTAGCACCAACCGTTGCATCGCCTAAATAACTGAAATGAGACACGCTAGACCCAACGCCAATCACCGAATTCTTGATTTCCGCTAGATTCCCAACCTTGGCATTTGCATGAACTTCAGCACCATTCCTAATTAGTGAATTAGCCCCAACATAAACACCTTTGCCAATAAAAGATTCATGAATCCGCGCACCATCCACTACTGCATCATCGCTTATATTACTTGCGATTATCTGAGTGTTCGGTCCTATCACAACGTTCGATCCGAGTTTCGAGCGTATTCCTATATGAGATCCTGGTCCTATACTTGTATCACGACCAATCTCAACATCAATATCAATATATGTATTAGCAGGGTCTTTCAGGCTGACCCCATTTGCCATGTGAGTGTAATTAATTCGGCGTCGCATCACTGCTTCTACTTTTGCAAGCTCAATCCGATCATTAACGCCCATGCCTACCTCACTATCCTCAGAAATTACTACCCGTGACTGAGCAGTTTTGTGGGCATACTCGATCACTCTAGGCAAATACATCTCGCCGGTCTCAGTGGCCGGTGCTACTGAATCCAATTGATCCCAAACCCAGCTATTTGAAAAGCAGTACCAAGCAGTATTAACTAAATTTGACTCTACAAGATCGTCATTGAGCTCGTGATCCTCAACGACTCGTTCAGGATTACCGGAATTGTCAAGCCTTATTCGTCCAAGTCCTGTCGGATCTTCAACTCTCGCACCCATAACAGTAGCAAGTGCGTTCGAGGAGTTGTGAACCGCAATCAATTCACTAAGGATTTCCGTTGTAATCAGAACCATGTCAACTGGTGCTACTACAACCGAGTCACATTTTCCAACTGAAGACCTAGCGGAGATCATAGCATCGGCAGTACCAAGTTCATTAGACTGAACAACGATTTTGACACCAGAAAGTAGTCCTTGATGTGAATCCAGTGCCTCTTCAAGTGCTGGAGATACAACAATTGTTATGTCTTGAATACCGACTATACGCATGATCCGAACTGTATGATCAACAAGCGCAAGCCCAGTTACCTTATGCAATGGTTTAGGCAGGTTAGATTGCATTCTCTTACCACGACCTGCTGCGAGAATAATTCCTGTTGTGATCATAAATAGTTTCGCATCGCACGTACCCGGTGAGTCTAATAAGAAATGATTAGACCAAATCAAAACCACGCACGATATCGGTGCGCCGTTGAATCCATGCTAGGGATTATCAAACTCGCTCGTCAACAATTCTGTGTGCGCTTAGTAAACATAACCAACATCAAATATCAAACACGCTACTAAATCCTAAAGCGAAATCCTCAGAACGATTGATATAGTTTATAGCTTAGGAGAGATGGCTGAGTGGCTGAAGGCGCCGGTCTCGAAAACCGGTATATGCATACGCATATCGCGGGTTCGAATCCCGCTCTCTCCGCCATTCAAA
>DBSW01000156.1 GCA_002306745.1 Dehalococcoidia bacterium UBA1332
TCAATTGGGTGTGCCAGATAAAAAAGCTATCGGAGTGATGGGGGATGGGACAGCGATTATGACGGTTCAGGCACTCTGGACTGCTGCAAATTCGAACATCCCGGCGATTTTCGTGATCTGTAATAACCAGTCGTACCGAATATTGAAGTTGAATTCAAACGTCTATCACAGGCTACAAGGAATGGAAGACCCAACGGATTATTTCGCAACTGATTTCGACATACCGTTAGATTTCTGCAAACAAGCAGATGCATACGGTGTTGAAGGAGTAAGGGTAGAAAATCCTGAAGATTTAATTAACCAGGTTCGCAGGGGAGCTGATATGGATAAACCCTTAGTAATCGATGCGATTATTGACGGTTCAGTATAGATAACATCGTGCGCTAAGCAACGGTTATCCGTTATTCCGGTTATGTGTATCTAAATCCATCTCTAAATGATCCTCCATAGATGCGATCTAGCACGCTGCTTTGCAATTACAGCGTTGGCACTAAAAATAATCTTCGGTGTCGAATACCTGGTTAATGGGAGTCCATTCATCGATGTTCCCCGACCCAAGTTTCTTTGAGAAAGAGGTCATCAGCTTTGACCACTCTGCAACTTTTGGATGTGGGGGTTCTATATGTATTCCATCCTCAAGCTTAAAATCTTTATCCACTTCCAGCAGCATTATTAGCCGGTTGCCGGAGTTATAAATTCGCATTCTTCCGATCGGCCTTCTCTTCAGGTCTTCTATGACATCCGGCCAAACGTCTGCATGGTAGTCAATATATTGTTGGATCTTCGATTTATCCTCAGATAGATCCACCTGCAGTACGATCATTTTTTGCTCTGACATCAGCAATGCCCTTTCATGGTGAGTCAACAATATTGTCATAGAGCACATGGTTTGGATAACTATGAAGCAAGTTCAAACGTGCAACTACACAAGTCCGAACTATACGAGATGATTCGGTCTCCTGAATGACACCCCTTAGGAAGGGGTTATACATGGCATTTATTTGTCATTGAGTTTAGTTTAGGTGTCATTCGGGAGTCGATATCCATCTCTAACTGATATCCATATGATGTTAAATTCACTTTTTCGAGTCGCCAGAGGTCTGCTGGAGGATATGACGCTCATCTAGGGTAGCTCTACGAAAGTCGATAGGCACGTACGGCTGTATCTCTGAACAGTGATGAGCGCTCGGCTGGGGATAGTTTTTTACTGAGAAGTTTGAAGGCATTCCAGAGAACTGTGTACGAAGTCGACTGGTTATCGACAGGGAAGTTACTCTCGAACATGCAACGGTCAGGCCCTAGAGTTTCGATCGCGAAGTTGTAGTACGACGATATTCCGTCTGCCAGTTCTTGAGATGATGGTGGGGCGCTTCGCTCATTCCATTGGTGTCCACCAAGTGGCATTCCGACTCCGCCCAACTTCATCACGACATTCTCGCAGCCAGCCAGTTCGGTGATACCACTTCGCCAGACTTGGGCAACTTCGTCGTCTCTCCCGACGTACGGACCGATTCCAAGCGGCACGCCGGTGTGATTGAGAATTATCGTTACATCAGGGAACGATCTAGCAAGATCAACCAGTTCATTTAGCTGGGGGTGATAGACCTGAGCATCGAAGCTCAGACCAAGTTTTTGAAGTGCTGCAAATCCTGTTCGGAAGTCGGAGTCTCCCAGCAAGCCTTCCGGGGGATTCATGTAACCGCCTATTTCTGGGCTGGCATCCCAACTCGACGCGTTACGAATTCCCTTGAAACGATCCCTGCTGGCGGCGATGTGAGCTTCGAGAACTTCGGTTACCTCGTCGCCATGACGTAGATCGGCGTAACCTACTATTCCTGCAGCAACCTTGGTATCTCCGTACATCCCGCTTGCGCTTTGGGCGGCAATACCCTGCACAAACTCGGTTTCGCCAACCGGTCGCATTTTTTCTGGGCCGTCTTTTCTGTACATCGCGCTGCACTCGACGAAGACGGTCTCGGTGATGTTGTGTCCACCACCGGTGTCTATCAGCAATTCATCGAGAAAGTAGCGTCCGTCGGGTCGATCCCAGAAGTGATGGTGCGGATCGCAAATGGGCAGGTCGGGTTCCAGCGCTGTTTCCACCGTTAGTCCTAACCATTTTTCGTGATCGCTAGTCATATTTTCTCCCGGTGAACTGACTGATTTTCTTCTAATGGATCGTTATCTACTTTGTTATAAATGGTGAGTGTCAGAGTGCTGAAAACTAGTTTTAGACAGTATTTGTCACACCCTACGTCTGGGCATTTTTAAGATGCTGGCTTGCTGGCGAGCTACCTATGCTCGCATTATCTGGCTTGAAAACTATTACGTCTATAGGCGAGTCGCATCGGTTGTTTATCAGGCTTTCTAGTTAACCAAAAAATGGCACACAAAAAGTTGATAGCTGTTGATAGCTTAAGGACTGTGGTTAATAATCGCTAAGCCGCGTGTCGAAGTACGATAGAACTATTTTAGAACAGCCGTTTTTTTGCGTTGGATAAGGTCGAAGTCGATTTTCGCACCTAGTCCTGGTTCGTTTATAGCGTGCATGATTCCATTAGCGTCGGGTTCAGCTTCTTCTAAAAGACCGTATTTTTGAGCTGCTGCTGGCAGTAGGATCTCAAAGTACTCGGTGTTTCTGATCGCCATGCTTGCGTGTAGGTTGGCAATGTTGTTTAGGGAGTTACCGCCGTGGTGAATTTCGTAGTTTGTGTGAAAAGCTTCAGCTAAATGTGCTGTTTTCATGACGGCGGTGATTCCGCCTTTTACGGCCACATCTCCCCTCAGGTAATCTGTGGCTTGGGCTACTAGCCATGGTGCATAAGCGGTAAACCCTCCAGGTGAGTTTTCTGTGGCCATGATCGGGATTTCGAGTCGCTCTTTAAGTTTTACGTAGTTGAAGATATCGTCGCTGGGTAGTGGGTCTTCGTACCAGTAGTAGTTGAGATTTTGGATTGCTTTTCCAACTTCGAGTGCTTGTGTGTAGTCGTATGCCCAAATCGAATCAAGCATGAGTTTGAATTTGTCACCAACGGCATCTCGGACGGCTGCACATATCTCAATATCTTCTTCAACCGTTTGTGCGGGAGGGTGGATCTTGTAGCCTTGTAGGCCTTTTGCCTGATATTCGATTGCTTCTGCGGCATAGGCGTTGGCATCGGCGAGGCGTGGAGAACTGACATATGCGGGTATGCTGTCTCGGTATGTGCCTAGGAGTTGGTGAATCGGCAAGCCTGCTATTTTTCCGGCGAGATCCCAAAGGGCTACATCCACAGCACCTACAGCGCGAAGTGTTGTGTTCCGTGAAATTAAGATCATCGTGTCGTATATTCGTTCACGGTTCAGTGGGTTCTGACCTACGATAATTGGCTTCAGATAATGTATTAGAGAGCCACAATCGAACTCTGCACTGCGACCTGAAGAACCGAGGAATGCGTGCCCTTCAATGCCTTCGTCAGTAGAAATCGTCACTAGGCCCAGTTGACTATTACCCCCTATGGCGCCGGTATGTCGTTTGGCAATCCCTGTTGGGATCTCCTCCCATTTGAAAAGGGTGATCGTAAGATCGGTGATTTTCATTGCTGAATCCTCGTATGGTCGCTAAACCATTCTTTGTCCGCCATCTATGTGTATGGACTGTCCTGTTATTGAACTAGCGTCATCTGAGCTTAAAAACGCCACAAGTTTGCCTATTTCTTCGACAGTCTGTGCTCTACCTAGTGGAATCACCTCTTTGCTTTTCTGAACAAAGTTGTCATAGTCTTTCTGGGAGGCATTGTTTGGGTTCATACCATGAAATTCAGTCCAAACCTGTCCTGGGCAGATTGCGTTTACATTAATGTTATGTGCAGCGACGCTGGATGCGAGGTTTTGGGTGTAATTGATGACGGCGGCTTTTGATGGACCATAAGGACTAGCCATTCCTTCGGGTCCTTTTGCTGGCCCCCACCATATTGGACCACGCCCCGCGCCAGAGGCCGTATTCACGATCTTTCCGTATTTTCGTTCAATAAAATGAGGGAGTAGGGCTTTTGAGCAGCGCATGATGCCTTGTACATTGATGTTGAGGACTGTGTTCCAATTCTCTTCCCAGTCGTCGGTGAAATTGCTGCCTGTTTTCCCCTGAACCCTGCCGATGCCCGCGTTATTCGCAAGAATGTCGATTTGGCCAAAATGATTGATTGAATCCGCTACTGCTTTTTCAACAGAGTTTTTATCAGTTACGTCCATATCTATTGGTAAGCCTTTGCGGCCTAGTGTAGTGACTTCGGTGGCAACGAGTGATGCTCCTTCGCTGTTGAGATCGGCGATGGCCACATCGGCACCATTTGCGGCGAGTTGTAGTGCAATGCCTCGGCCAATTCCTTGACCACCGCCGGTTACTAGGGCCGTCTTACCTGTGAGGTCGACGAGCAATTTACGTTTCTCCTTTGATTGTGTTTATCGTACCCATAACCGTGCAGGTACAACGTTAGTGTTTACGGCGTTGCTGTAATCATTGCCACACTGAAATTTGTTTTTCGGAATAGTAGAACCTGTTTTATTGCAGTAACCATAGCAATCACATTGATTCCATTCGATTCATAAAGCGATCGGCGGTTAATGCGATCGCAGCTACTGCTGTCGAATAGGTATCCGGGGATATATCAAATTTTTGATGGTGAGAAGGGTATTGCGTTGCAGGGTTGGAGTCTGAAGTTCCCACCATATAAAACACTCCATTTGTACGATGGAGCCAATGAAACATAGTATCGGCAGCAAGGCGAGGCTGTTTCATATCGATCACTGCATCTTCGCCTAGACCGTCAATCAAAGCTTGGCGCATTGTCCGTACTTCTTTAGGTGAACTAATTACTGCTGGCATGGGGCGTACATTGAAATCTAAATCGTATGTGGCTCCAAATGCATCGCAGATTCCGCGTACGAGTTGATCTATTTTTGTTGGCATACTTTCACGGAGCGATTCATTCGAGAACCTGAAAGATCCTTCAAGTACGACTTCACTTGCGATCAAATTATGAAGACGGCCACCGTTTATTGTCGTCCAATGGACGCTGACAGCTTCATTAATGTCCAGATGAGCGGCAAGACCCTGGGTCGCGGTGACTATTTGGCTGGCGACATATATTGCGTCAACACCTCTATGCGGTACTGCAGCATGTGATTCTTGCCCATGCACTGTTAGTCTCACTACATCATTGCCTGAAAATACGGTTCCAGGTTTTAGCGCAACTGTACCGGCTTTCCAATCAGGGTAAAAGTGAGCACCGAAAATTGCGTCAACATCTGGATTTTCTAGAGCCCCATCGCTAATCATCGCTTCTGCGCCGCATATTTCATCTGGTGGCACTGCTTCCTCTGAAGGCTCAAAAATAAATTTTATGGTTCCAGTCAGAGTTTTTTGTATCTCTCCCAAGATTTTGGCTGCACCTAGTAATGTGGCAACGTGACCGTCGTGTCCGCATAAATGCGCTACTCCATTGTTTTTCGATTGATACGATGTGCCACATAGATCCTGAATTGCAAGGGCATCCATTTCTGCTCTGAATGCTAAAACAGGTCCATCCCCTCCTACACACTCTAGGGTGCCTACCACTCCTGTTTGGCCTACACCGCGCTGGACCGATATTCCCATCTTTTCTAGTTCTAACGCACAAATTTCGCTGGTTCTATGCTCTTCGAATCTCAACTCAGGGTGCCGATGAAAATCTTCGCGTAGCATTTGCACCCAGGGGGCGATATTTTCAGCTGATTTCAGAATTCTCTCTTGCGTATGAGTAAAATTGCCCATGTTGTTGATACCTGCAATCGGTTAAACCCGATTGAATTCTATTTGAGAGTCGAGAGCTCCTCGACTATTGGAGCCAAAGATGCCGTCGTATATCGTTGCTCTTGCTAGGTCGGATCGAAATGTAGATCATGTGCATCTACTATTCCACATAGTATGCAACCGTAATTGGTGGAGTTTATGTCATACATAGAAGCAATAGAAATAGACGTTGTATCTGTTGATGAGCCCGGAAAGATGGATCTTTCGCCTGAGAAATTACCTGTTTCTAATCAAAAAATATCAAAGACTTCATCGAATGAGAAAAATAACAAAAAGTTTAGATATCCCCATCTGCGCAGGAGAATGAAATTCTGATTTTTTTTCTAAAGTTAATTATCTGAAGACTGATGCCGTTGACATTATTCGTGCGGATGTTTCTTGGACAGGTGGAATTACGGGGACACTGAAGTCGGCACACTTTGCAGAAGGTTTTGGTGTCAACTGTGAACTGCATATGACTGTGATGTCCCTTATGGATGTAGCAAATCTACATGTCGCATTAGCCATAAAGAATTGTCGTTATTTGGAGCTTCCTTATCCCGATGGAGCCACCTTTGGGATTATTGATCCTATTAGAATTGATTCAAACGGAATGGTTGCAGCAGGTACTCGGCCTGGTTTAGGTGTCTCTCTAGATTGGGATGCAATCGACCTTAATACTATTTTCAAACTGTGAAGCTACTAAAGCGCTGCGCTGTGCTTAACTAACGGTTAGCTGTGTATCTTGATAGGTGTTCCGACTCTTCGAAATCTCCCTGCTTAAGTGGGGAATAAACGTACGTAATCCGATCACTTATAAATAGGCCTGATTGGATTCATCACTTCTTTGACATAGAATCACGTTCAGCGAATGCTAATGTGATTTAGGTATGATCGACACACCAGTCATCAGATTTGATCAGAAGATTAAATAGAATGGTGGCATACAAGGAATATGACCATGAAATCAACAAAAGTCGTCCTTTTACTGGCTCTGTCTCTCTTCAGCTTAATGGTGGTAACGGCCTGTAGCAGCGGAGATGATGTGGCGCAAGTCAAGATTGGTCTTCTGAGTCCTCAGACAGGTCCCATAGCTGTATATGCTTCTGGTTTTGAGGATGCAGCCAATGTTGCTATAGCTGGTTTGAATGAATCTCAAGAGAGCCATGAGTTTGAGCTTATAGTTGTGGACTCAGGTTGTGATGGAACGCAAGCTGCAACTTCAGCCCAATCTCTGATTGACTCGGGAGTTGTCGGTATCGTTGGAGCTGCGTGTTCCGGTGCAACACTGGCCGCGATTGCAGTTGCCGCTCCGGTCGGTGTGCCTATGGTTTCTTATGCAAGTACTTCACCTGCTGTGACTACGGCGGATGACGATGGTTATCTTTTCCGTGTTGTTCCAAGTGATGCTCAACAGTCTGTTGCGTTGGTCGATGTGGTCAAGTCAGTTGGAAGCAGTAATCCTGGCGTTCTTTACATGACTAATGATTACGGAGCTGGCCTTGCTGAAAACTTCAAGGCGGCCTGGGGAAGTGTGTGTACTGAAGTTGGGTACGATCCGACAGAAGGTTCTTACGATGCATCTACTCTTGCGCAGGCTGTAGTAGACGGTGGATGTGATTCCGTTGTCTTAATGTCTTATGCGACTGACGGTGCAGCCATTATGGAAGAATTGCTCTCGCAAGGCTTTAGTGGCGATCTTTATGGGGCTGATGGTGTTGCCGATGCTGCGTTCGTGGACTCATTCACTGACACTGCAGCGGTAGATGGATTAGTTGCTACTAAGCCTCGTCCTGGTAAAGACTCAAATGTGAAGTCTTCTTTTGAGGCTGCTTATGCTGCTGCTGGAGGAAATACAGAAGGTATCTACACTCACGAGACTTACGATGCAGTGAACATTATTGCTCATGCGGCTAAAGCGGACTCTGATGGTGATCTTCGAGATGATCTTGCGAGCATAGGCTCGGGTTACGACGGTGCCAGCGGATCCCACACGTTTGATGATAACGGTGATGTGCCTGGTACAGGTTATGAGGTCTGTAGTTTCAGTGGGACTAACTTCTCATGTGAACAGATCTGGACCTCAGAAGGTGGTGTAGAAGGTAAGTAACAATCAAAATACGTGCCTTTACACTTGTTCCTCTGCAGTTGGATACTGATTACGTCCGTCTCAGAAAATAAAGTAAACATGAAGGGCCGCCGGATTACTCCGGCGGCTTTTTGATAGTCAGGAGTAACGCATCTTCGTCCCAAATGAATTCTTCTACAGACCGGATAACTTATTTTGGTTGTAAAAGAGTTACTGCTTACCAGGTGTGATGTGATACGCGAAAAGCGCAATGTATTGCTCGCGTTACTGCTGATATTCGATTCATTAATTGGATTGAGTTACGGTGCTGGTCTTGTGGTGTGGTCAGGCCTGTTCAACGGGGATTTAGTGTGGATGCTGCAATCCCTTGAAATGGTGACTGGTGGGTTGTTTCTGATACATCTCCTACTTGACTCAATGAGGCAACGCTGGGGGTGGGTGGCGATTGTTGTTTCATTGATGTTGCTGATTGTTCTTATTCTAGGAACAGTCGAACTGCTTCTCTCCGGTTTAGGTCGATCAGCGATGGTGAACTACAACCTTTCTGCTGTTGGATTAAGCGGGTTGTATTGGGCTGCAGCGTATCTTTGTGTAGCGGCAGGTTTGACGCTGACTTATAAGGTCCAGGGATTCGGTAATTTTGGGCAAGCTAACACAATGCTTGTGGGATCCTATGTCGCCATTACATTGATGTGGTCTGATCGGTTTTTTCCCATATCTGATGCGCCTAAGGACGGCGCTCTGAACTGGAGCCTTCTTATCACGGCTGCCGTGACCGCGTTCTTCGTTACTGGTTTCGTCGGAATCATAATCGACACTTTGGTTTATAGAAGATTTAGAAAAAAGGCTGCATCACCAGTGGTGATGATGATAGCGTCGTTGGGAGTAGCGATGCTTATCAGAGCGGTTCTCTACATGCGATTTTCAGCCGCAACTTTTCGCTTTGTTCCAGATAAGGATTGGCGATTGGCGAGTTCAAAGTTTTCTGTTGCGACAGAGCGTCTACAGTTGCATCTCGGTGAACGTGCAGATGTGCCTCTAATGGAATGGGCTAATAACGTGAACCCATATGCGTTTACGTACACTAAATCGATTCTTGTTATTGGTGTGTTTGCTTCAGTCTTTTTACTGTTGTTTATTCTTCATAGAACTAGACTTGGTAGACGGATGCGGGCAGTGGCAGATAATCCAGAACTCGCTGCATCTAGCGGAATTAATGTAGAGAATGTTCACCTCACCAGTGCATTTCTTTCCGCTGGCATTTCGGGTTTAGGTGGCGCTTTACTCGCCGGTGTATTACCTATTAATCCTGAACTAGGCATAGCTCTACTGCTACCGGCATTCGCGATAGTCGTTTTGGGAACTATAGGCTCAATTCCAGGCGTGATTATTGCATCCATATTTATAGGCCTGGTACGTGCGGGTGCTGAACCACTTTTGATCGGCGTAGGACAGGCACTAGATCGGCCGACTATGACTGGTTTTGCCGAAGTAATGCCTTTCATTTTGTTGGTTGCCGTATTGCTCGTTATGCCAAGGGGTATAGGCGATGTTTTGACCCATTGGCATATTGGTCGCATGCGAAGACGACATGAAAAAGGTGATGGCAGTGCGGGGCATTCCTTATACGGTAGGGTTTTAGAGCGTCCCAATGCCCTTTCGTACAACGTACTGCGTTCACCTATGAAATATGTTCAGGAAACTTTGACCTTGATTATTAATAGATTAGGGCAAGGGAAAGCAGTCGTAATAGCTTTAATTGCACCATTTATAACTCTGTTCTTACTCGGCTTGAACCGTACTTTCAGCTTCGTAATTCATTTTTTGTCTGCAATTCGACAATTCTTATCTATAAATTCCATACAGAGATTTTCTTGGCAACGTTCTCCTTCTTTGACTCTTAATCGTTACACCGAACGAGGGTCATGGGTTGTTTTTTTGATTCTTTTTCTAATTATTTTGTTGATCACATCAGTGTTACCTAGCGCAAACGAGCTTACGAAAGTAATGCAAGTCGGACGTATTTTTGCGTTGCTTGGAATATTTGTGCTGATGACATTTTCATTGAACCTTCATACAGGTATGACAGGTATGACTAACTTTGGCGTTATCTTTTTCGTTGGCATTGGAGCCGTGACTGTAGGTCTACTCGCTGCTCCTGTTGAAACGAATGGATACGGATGGAATCCCTGGATTGCGACTTTTGTTGCAGTTTTGATATCAGGTGTAGCCGGGTGGTTGTTGGCGTATCCAACTGCAAGATTGCGAGTGGATTACTTTGCGATTGTGACGATCTCGTTAGGTGAAATGCTGCGTATCGCGCTTCAATCTGAGCCTTTACTGCGAGCTGGAACGGTGACATCAGCGATTGGTATATCTCAGTATGCTCGACCATTTGAAGGTTGGTGGGATTCGGGAATGTCTGACACGGTTGGACGCTGGATTGGTTTAGATGTGGCAGCGCCGTATGTCGTTTTACTTGCCTTTATGTGTGTTTTGTTTGCATTAGCGATATGGTGGCTGCTCGATACAGTTTTTTCTTCTCCATGGGGCCGCATCCTGAGATCAATCAGAGAAGACCAAGATGTGAGTCAACATCACGGGCATGACATCTTGAGACATAAAGCGGCCAGTCTTGCACTTGGAGCTGCGGTTGCTGCTTTGGCTGGTGCTTTATGGGCCTGGTTGAACACTGGTATTTTCCCTGAATTTATGAGTCCTGTTAGGTCTACTTTTTTGGTTTGGGCTGCATTCATAGTAGGGGGACGCGGGAATAATCGCGGCATGATAGTTGGAGCGTTTTTAATAGTGATCGTTGAGTTCTTCTTCAATGTGATGGTCGTTGCTCGCGGAAGTGAAAGTTTGCCATTACATGGGATCGTGACTCATCTAGATAGTGTCTTCAGATGGTTGGTTGTAGATGTCGGTGGATACCTATGGTCTGATCTTTCCATAGAAGAGGTCTTCCTAAGGGGCAAAGTGATCGTGAATCTTTCGTATCTCAAGCTAGCCTTAATCGGGTTGGTCATTATTGTTGCATTGCAGGTAGCACCAAAGGGATTGATACCTGAGGTTCCGAGCCGCCCTATACCCTCGATTGATTTGAGGAGACGTGGTAAGGAGGTTGAGTAGTGATGAAAAATCCATTGAAGGTATCTGGTCTCATCAAGGATTTCAGTGGGCTACGCGCTGTTGATGGGATATCTTTTGAGATTGAGGGAGGAGAGTTTGTTGGGCTGATTGGTCCAAACGGTTGCGGAAAATCCACGGCATTTAATTGTATTTCCGGACTTCTCGCTCCAAGTAATGGCCAGATAGTAGTGTTTGGTGAAGATGCAACTTATTTACGCCCGGATCAAATTCAGTCAATGGGAATCACGAGGACCTTTCAGCATACTCGCCTCTGGAGAGAGATGACCGTTATTGAAAATTTGCTCGTTCCTCCTAGGCAACAGTTTGCGCCTAACCCAATACTTTCATTTCTAAGGCCCAGATCTCGTCCAGCTGAAAGAGAACGAGTAGATAAGGCATATGAGATATTGGACTCTCTTGAAATCTCGCATATGGCTCACAATATGTCCAGTGAATTATCCGGTGGGCAAAGTAAATTGGTTGACATCGGGCGAGCTCTTATGGGAGAGCCTCAATGTCTCTTATTAGATGAACCCGTTGCAGGTGTTGCAGGGCCCTTGGCGGAAAAAATATTCGTGAATCTCAGGAATCTTGTGTCTGAACAGGGAATGAGCGTGCTTGTAATAGAACACAACATGGATTTCATACTTCGCACTGGGGTGGACAAAATCATCGTTATGGATCATGGCAAGATTCTTATGCTGGGGACTCCAGAAGAAGTAATGGCGAGCAGAGCAGTAACAGAGGCATATCTCGGGGTTACCGAGGTACAAGCAGTATGAGCCGTGTTCTCGATGTAAAGGGTGTAACGGGTGGATATCGGTCAGTACAGATTCTAAATGGTGTTGACCTTTATGTTGACGAGGGAGAGTTAGTAACAGTCATAGGCCCTAATGGATGTGGGAAGTCCACTTTTATTAAAGTCCTCTTCGGCATCGCTGATCGATATGAAGGTACGTTTATTCATCGAGGTGTTGATGTTTCATCTTGGCGTACTGACAAATTAGTAAAACGTGGTATCGCGTATGTCCCGCAGGTCGACAACGTGTTTCCGTCATTAACGGTTTACGAGAATTTACAGATGGGAGGATTGGACATAGGTTCGGCAGATCTTCACAATCGAATCGATCAGGCATGTGATATGTTTCCCGAAATGCGAACACGCATGAGTGATCTGGCGGCGTCACTTTCAGGTGGCGAAAGGCAAATGTTGGCGATTTCTCGGGCGTTGATATCTGCCCCCACATTCCTGTTGCTGGATGAGCCTACTGCTGCTCTATCTCCGTTGTATCAAGATCAAATAATCACAGCGATCGACGAGTTGAGGAAAGACAGTATTTCGGTACTTTTAATTGAACAGAATGCCAAGTTATCTCTTTCTAGATCCGATCGCGGTTATATTTTCGTGGGTGGCAAGATAGCTCATACCGGCAATGCCAAGGAGATGGCCAATGATCCCAGTATCGGTGAATATTTCCTTGGATTCCAAGATTGATGTGCAAAGATAATATTACCTAAGTCTTGTAGCGCCTATTGCGTGAGTTTTTGTTTGGCCTTAGCAGAAGTTAGTCCAACGTCTTTCTGATCGACTCAGCGATCCCTTCTTTGCTTGGGTATACAAGTTTTTCTAGAGATTGAGCGAATGGTATATGTACTTGTTTTGATGCAGCTTTTTGCATTGGGGCTTGTAGATCCCAGAATGCTTCTTCTCCAACTATGGACATAATCTCGCTTGCAGCACTGCAAACTTTTGCCGCCGGATCAGCGACAACTAGTCGTCCGGTCTTTGCGACTGAAGACAGAATCGTCTCTTTATCCAATGGCACAAGTGTGCGAGGGTCTATTACCTCTACCGATACTCCTTCGCTCGCTAGTTCTTTGGCGGCGGCGAGCGCATGTGGGACTGATCCAGCTATTGCTACTAGTGTGACATCGGTCCCCTCTCTGAGTATGTTTGCCACGCCAAACGGTACAAAGAAGTCTGGTTCATCGGGAACATCCCCTCGTGTTCCGAGTAATGTGCCATCTTCGAAAATGATGACGGGGTCATCGTCCCGAATTGCTGTTTTCATTAAACCTTTAGCATCTGCTGGGGTACCGGGGGTCACGACTTTCAGGCCCCCTATATTCATGAAAACCGGGTAAGAACGGTCAGAGTGATGTGCCGCTGAACCTCCACCGTAGTACATGACAGCGCGGTATACGACTGGTAATGTCGCTTGTCCACCGAACATGTATCGCATTTTCGCAGCCTGTGATACTAGTTGGTCCATACCCACCCACATGAAACTAGTTAGGGTTTCTACCACTGGCCTCATGCCTACAGCGGCAGCACCTACTGCCGCCCCAAAGAAACCGTTTTCAGATAATGGGGTATTGAGAATTCTGTCATCACCGAACTCGTCATGTAGTCCGGCGGCAGCACCGTAAACACTAGCGCGTACGTCCTCGCCCATCAAAAATACCTTGGGGTCGGCTCGCATTTCTTCTGCTATTCCCATCCCTAACGCTTGCATAAACATTTTTTCTGTCATCTGTAAATATCCAGTTGTTTAAATATTGGCCGAAAAATAGGTGGTAGTTGCCTGTTTATACCACTGGCATTTCGCTTGAGAACATGTCTTTGTAAAGTTCTGATTCATCTGGGAAAGGACTATTTCTTGCGAACTCAGCGGCTTCTTCAACTTCGACCTGAACAGCCGTACTAACTGCATCACACTCAGCTTGCGTGGCCATACCAGTATCAACAATATTCTTTGTGAGAATTTCAAGTGGGTCGCGTAGCCGCCATTCGTCTATCTCTTTGTCTTCTCGGTACACTGATTTACGTATTTTCTCTAGACCAAGAGAGTGCTCTTCGAAACGATATGTGAGTGCTTCAATCAACGTCGGACCCTCGCCGTTTCGTGCGCGTCGCACTGCTTCTCTAGTAGCCTCATACATGGCAATCGCATCCTGACCATCTACTAGTACTCCCGGCATGTTGTATGCCTGAGCGCGGTCAGAAATATGCTCGACTGCTACTGTGTCCCGGTAAGAGGTTGTAACTGCGTATTGGTTGTTCTCGCAGATAAAAATTGTAGGTAAATTCCATACTGAAGCAAGGTTCATAGACTCGTGGCATGCACCTTGATTTGACGCACCATCACCAAAGAAAACAGCGGAGACGAATTTTTTTCCTTCCAATTTTGATGCGAGTGCTGCGCCAGTGGCAACTGGTACTGAAGATGCTACGATTCCTGACTCTCCTAGGATTCCGACGGAGAAGTCGGCTAGGTGCATGGAGCCGCCTTTACCTTTGCAGTATCCGTCTATGCGACCAAAAATTTCGGCCATTGCTTTCTTTAGATTTGCTCCTTTGGCTATTGGGTGACCATGAGATCGGTGATTGCCTGCAATGTAATCGGAGTCATCCATCGCTGCACACGCACCGACTGCCACTGCTTCTTGCCCAATGTAAAGGTGCACGCCGCCGATTTCACCAGCACCGTACATTTCGGTCAACTTGAGCTCAAAATGTCGTATTCGCCACATACGTTCTAGCATGAGCATTAGAACGTCTTTTTCAATATTTAATGTCATAGAAATCTTAGGATTTAATTTTGTAGCAGGTTTATCTTGCTAGGCACAAGAAGTGATTGGAAATTACGAACGCAGTATATGGGCGTTCTGGTATTTACGGTATACCTGTTCGATTTAGATAAAGTCATATTGGCTGCTCGAAGTCTGGAGTAAATTAATGAGACTAAAGCGAAGCATGCGGCTCCGATTGTAAGAGTTAGCGACAATAGACCGGACCTGATTTGTTTTGCGCTTGATGCTGGAGGGAGAGGGATTGTTGTGCCCATGATCAACACTAAGCAGGAAGCAGCTTCGATGGTTGATTCATGTCTCTACTATCCCAAGGGACCTCTAAGTAACTCTGGATCACGGGAGCAATGGGGGGGGGGATGGAGCGAGTATCTTGAATATCTGGATATAGCAAGCTAAGGAATGGTAATTGCACCGATGATAGAAACTCAGGTAGCACTAAATAATGTCGACGACATCATGTCAGGCATACTTTCTGGAAATGGACCAGGATTTATTCCAGATAAGAACTATTCATTTTTTTAATGGCTTTCAATATCGATATGTTTACAGATGTCACTGAATTCAAAGCTGACATGGATCGATTATTGAATAAATTGGCAAAAACAACTCCCGCTCCGTGACATGATCAGGTTTATTATGCAGGCCTACCCGAACACGAAGAGACCGCTATTCGCAAAAAAAATGGGATCCCGTATCACCGAGAAGTTGTAGATTGGTTCAACTCCATGAGTTTGGAACTCGATCTAGGGATAACCATGCCTTAGTTGTTTACACGGTAGTAGCAACATATCGTTTCAAAGCACTAGTGATTTGATTTTGCACACGGAGCTTGGCTTATCTAACTAGGCCATTGAATTAGTTCTACTCTGACGTTATCTGGGGCTGCCACCCAGCAAAACCGCGTGCCATCGGGAAGCTGATTCGGACCATCTACGAGTGGAGCACCGACTGATGCAAGGCGTTCGAGTTCTGAGTCGATGTCAGTGACATCAAAGCCGAAGTGCTCCAAACCAAGATTTGGTTGTGAATCGCTTTCAGGCAGGACCTGACCATCTAACGGTCCTGAAATATTTACCGGTACCCCGTTTGCTGATCGGCATTTAATGAAGCGATCGCCGGTGTCACGCGTTGAGTCGTCGACGATTTCAAAACCGAAATTATCAACCCACCACTTAGCTGTATTTTCAGGAGTGTTTGACTTAAGGTGAATGTGATTCAATTTGTACATTTAGCGTGTCCCTCGTCAAATATAAGTGGATATTTTTTTGTGTTTTCCGGTGATCGATAGGATATTACAAGCATATTGATAGGTATGACAAAACGCAGTGTTGTTTTCATTTTGATAGTGCGGATTGAAGCGCAGCTCTAGCATAGCCAACTGTGTATGCGAATCCAGTGTAGCCAGCGCCAAAGGCACTATCGGGGAATTCTTTATCGTGATCAACTATCGGTGGATGTTCAGGGTATACAAGTCTTGGATAACCTTGACGCACTAATTCCTTCATCACACCAATCATGTCGACTTCACCTTCGTCTAAGAAAACTTCAGTGTATTTTTCGTTAGGTATTTCGGTTATAACGTTTCGCCAATGAACGTGGTTGATGCGGTCGATGTCACCAAAATATCGGGCGACTTTCACCGGGTCACCTCCCATCTCCCTAGTAACCCCACAGTCAAAAGTGATTCCGTTTGCTGGGCTATCGACAATTCGAACCAATTTTTTCCACCCATCGATACTGCCCATGATTTGGGCAGAACCTCGGCTTAAAGGTGCCGGCGGATCGTTTGGATGTAAAGCCATTCGGACTCCCGCTTCTTCCGCAGCGGGAATCACTGCATTCAGGAAGTACGTGATGTTGTCCCACATTTGATCCGCTGAGTGTGCGCCTTCTTCCGGTAATGGTGGTAATTCCTTGACTCTTTCATAGTCGAATGCGTGATATTCAGATCCACCTCGGCCTTCGACATAGTAATAACCTTCGATGATTCGATGGGCGTACCAGTTATATTCAATCACTGGTACACCCATCCGCCCGGCCACTCGTACAGATTCGATTACCTTTTCTATTTCTTCATCACGACCTGGGCGACCATAAATGGAGTTAGGGAAGCCTGTAATCATTTTGATTCCCATCTTCATGCCGTGACGATCTAATGCGTCTATAGCCCCTCTAAGGTTCTCCTCTGTCCAGGGCAATAAATCTTCGCGTCCAAAGTTACTGTTCGAGCTACGATCTCCTGCACTCGAATGAATGCTTGTTACACCTAGCTGGCGGACTTTTCTTAACGTGGTGTCGCTATACTCGTTTATGGAAAGACAAAGTTTGGGTCCGTTAGGTGTGTCAGTCATATCTAATTCTTACTATGTTGCTGTAGTTGATCATGAAGATTTATTTCCAGAGTTTATTTATTGCTTCTATGCAATCTTCAATCATTTGTTCAGCGGCTCCAGCCTCAAAGGGCGCAGTAGGGCCGACCTCGTAACCCCCCTCAGGGTATGCATATGCCATAGGTAGGTATCCGTAATATCCATTTGCATAACCGGAGAAGAGAGTCCAGTCAGCAGGTGAACGTTCTTTTACCGCCGTTCCGATTTCTGCAAATGGTTCTACCGGAATCGCTACCAGTGCAGTATTCCCTATTCTGATAACTTGGATAGGAATTTCCTGTCTTTCGCCACCCCTTCCAAAGGTCTGGGTGTGGCGAAGAAGTAATGTTTCACGTTTTGCTGGGAATGCGGCCTGTTTGATGTCATCAATGCTCCCACCGCTGTTTCTTACGTGCTCCAAGTTCAACTTTATGCGGTCGAAATTTTCCTGTACTTCTGATTCCGGTGGCATCTCTTTGATTGGTAGCGAAGCAGTGGTTTCAAGGAGTTCAATCGTGTCGTCCGGTTCACCTGCCTGTCTGAAAGAGTAGATTCCTAGATCCGCCCCTGATGCCAGTATTTGCTCAAGTTTTTCTACGCGGGGTACGGGATCGATAGACAGTCTTACTCGCGCTGCTTCGATTCCAAGTTGCTTACCTAGTTTTTTGTAGACAGCAGTGTCGCCCGTAAATCCATCTATAGGTCCCTGATTTCCAGCAGCCCCTTGAAGGAAAAGACATGTACCTCCAACAATACTTTCCACAGTTTCACGCATTGGACCAGGATAGTCTGGGCTGATCAGTTTGTTGTCTGGTCCCATTATCGTAGGATGGCATGCGTAATTGACTAGCGTTGCTATCGGGTTTCCGTCTAAATCATCGATTGCTGTGACTAGAACTTCATGATCGACAAAACCTTCAGGATTTCTGCCTGTGAAGACTTCTCCATCATTAGTTACAGGGCGACGATTTATGTTTATTTCACACTGCCCAGAGCCAGAATCCGATCGTGCTGGAACGATGTTCGATATGGCTTTTTCGACTGCGCTGGCTGATGCTGGTGCCATTGACTCAAACCATGGTTCTACCATTTCCGATCCCTGGACGATCCATGACAAACCCTCAATCGGTCCAGAATGAGTATGGGTATATGAAATTCTTTGGTTTACTGCCGGGATGCTTGTCTGCTGTGTTACAGCGTGACGAATGCGATTGTCGTACTCCCTTGTGAGCATACATGTGTCGATATCAAGGATAGCGATTCTATTTTTAGGGTCGGTATTGTCGTCATTTTCAATTACAAGTGCTGTGATGGTAAGTGGCATATCAATGCCTTCAGCACCTTCGTGCGATTGTGCTCCCCAGCCTGCATGTGCTATTCCGATAGGTGGTGTTATATCAACTCTGGCAGTTCCTGCAGCGAGCATGTTATTCTCCGGTTACGTTAAATATCGCTAATGTGGTCAAATTAAGCTGTATGAACCTTAATTTGAGAATCCTTTATAGGTTCGTTATCGCCTGTTTTATTAGGTTATTGGCGAGTCGATTATTGTGCAGGAGTTTACTAGTTCCATGCTGGAGGGGCGATGCTCTCTATATGAGTTTTAACATCGATTACAGCAGGCTTGCCAGACTCTAATGCCTCGGATAGGGCGCTTTCAAATTTGGTAGGTTTGGTCACTGTTATTCCGAAGCCTCCCATTTGTTCTGCCATTGGAGCAAAGTCTGTTGGGGTTAGTTTCCATAGCTCGTCAGAACCAGGTAGGTCACCCCCGTAATTTCTTACGTTTAAAGCACGCTCTTGATTCAATGAGGAATTGTTGTTGATTACGGTCACAGTGTTCAAACCGTATCGAACCGCAGTGTCTAATTCCATATAGTGATACCACATAGCTCCATCACCAGCGAAGGTTATTACAGGTCTATCTGGGGCAGCTGCTTTAGCTCCTATGGCAGCCGGAAATGCCCATCCTAGCGAGCCTGCACAGCGGACGAATGATTGATCGGGGCTTTTCAAGTCGATCATAGTCCCGGTCCAAATTCCTGAATGGCCTGTGTCAGATATTAGAATTGAATCGCTGGGAAGGTGATTGCTTAATTCTTTAGAGAGACGTTCTGTACGCATAGGCATATCATCTGAGTTCCATAGATGGTCTACGCTTGACTTCCAGTCTGTGACAAGTTGTTGAATCTTAGTAACCCATGCTTTGCGGGCCAAATCATCTCTCGCCTTCCCAAGTTCTCCACTAGCGTTCAGCATTTTCTGAAGGCCTGCCTGAATATCTGATTGCAGACCAACCTCAATAGGGAAAGATCGGCCAAGTTCAGATGGGTCAATGTCCATCTGGATGATTCTCGTTCCTTGGCGTGGTAGTTTCCAATCGTTGGTCACTTGGCCTCCAGTGTGGCTTCCGATAAAGAAGACTAAATCTGCCTCTGAAAGCGCTTTGTTGGCACATGCCCTTGAATATGATCCCGGAACTCCAACTGCGAGTGGATGCAGGGCAGGGAAGGTTTCTTTAGCGTTGAGAGATGTTGCTACTGGTATGTCAAGTAATTCTGCGAGTTCAATGAGTTGCTTACTAGCATCTGATGTTTTTACACCGCCACCAGCAACGATCATTGGTCGCGCGGCGCTGGATAGCGCAACAAGTGCTGACCGAACAGAATCTGCATCTGGTTCTGGTCTAAACGGTGGAAGATGCGCAAATTGTTTCTCTACAATCACTTCCATATTGGCGCTGTTTTTCGTGATATCACCACCGGCCAGTCCTGCAAGATCTAAATGGGTGGGACCTGGTGTTCCAGTTGTTGCTTCCCGAATTGCTTGGCGTAAGAACATTGGAAGCTGGTCAGTATTGTCGACTCTTGCGCTGTACTTGGTGTTTGCGGCGAAA
The DNA here is from genome assembly GCA_002306745.1 of Dehalococcoidia bacterium UBA1332. Lineage (GTDB taxonomy): Bacteria > Chloroflexota > Dehalococcoidia > Lucifugimonadales > Lucifugimonadaceae > Lucifugimonas. The sequence goes on from DBSW01000156.1 coordinate 19,890, forward strand.
GGCGTCAGATGGTCAACTTCTTGATAGGCGTGTCGGTCTTGCCCAGATTGAGCGACACGACCCGTCAGAGCTACCACAGGTGAACAGGCTAAATAGGCATCTTGCAAACCTGCTGCAAGGTTGGTTGCTCCAACCGACTGCGCTCCACAAAACCCAACAGAACCTTTTACTCGTGCATATCCATCAGCCATATAGGCAGCCGGTTTTTCACTGTGAGCCATTACTCTTGTTATTCCGAGTCGCTCCATATGGACCATCGCGTCATCGACGATAACTGGCATGAAAAAGAAATGAGAAACCCCGTAACCCTCTAAGGTTTCAGCCAGAAATTGGCCGCCTGTCATTTTCGGCATTGTGTTTTCAGCTTTCGAAATGTTGGAAACAAAAAGATTGTTGAGCACTGTACAACACCAAGACTATATAACGTTGAATATAGGGTCGGATATAGGCACTCGAACTAGGTCTTCACGCGAAGGTGAATTTGTGCGGTAAGCGACAAATATTTTCTTTTTGCTCGTGTCAGTCAATCATGTTTTGTTGTGGTCTTGCGGGTTGACCGATCAGCAAAGCGGCAATAGCGCATAGCGGTGGTAAGGCTATATAGCCAATAATTCCTAAGGTATATGTTCCGCTTAAATCTATAGATAATGCCAGTGGCAATGGCCCTATCGCAGCGGCAGTCATCATCCCAAAATTTGAAATCCCGCGTATGCTCCCAAGGTGTTTACGACCGAAGTAGCTTGGCCATACCGCTTGGCTTAGATTTTGAAGGAATCCTTGATTGGTACCCATTACTGTTCCAAATGCGTAAGCATGCCAAAG
>DBSW01000018.1 GCA_002306745.1 Dehalococcoidia bacterium UBA1332
TTTTTCACAATAAACATGTTTTCCTGCATGAGCAGCAGCAACAGTTTGTTCAGCATGAATAAATGGTGGTGTGACCAGATCTATCCCGTCAACATTAGGATCTGCAAGTACATCGTCTAGTGATGTGAATGGATATGCACCCGTCAATCGTGCGAGGTGATCTACGTTTTCTGTGTCAACATCACAAACTCCATACAAGATCGCGCCAGGTACATTAGCGAGAGCGTTAAGGTGTGCAGGCGCAGCAACTTTGCCATTCGCACCAACAAGTACTATGTTTAATCGGTCTGACTTAAGGGACATATCTTAATGACTGATCATGCCTAATACCAAAATTCGTAAGCGATGCTACTTGGTTGCGATTAAGGTTAGTGCTTTTGGAACATCCACAACCCAAGGTCCATCAATAGTCATTTCAGCATAAACATCTTGTTCCGGAAGCAGTTCAACTTCTCGTTCACCATCAAGAGCGATAGTACCTGGCGTCAGTTGTATTGGAACTTTCTCTCCCGCTGAAATTCGTCTCCAATCGGTTATCTCTACATCTACAACACTCCCTGGTGCTATAGGTGCAGAAACAGTTGTCGCACCGGGTCCAGTATTCCCACTAAAACGAATGTAAAGCCCATATGGATCATCAATTGCTATCGGCTGTAACCGTGATCCGATTGAAGATAAACCAATACTTGCTGGTTCGGCACGAGTTAAAAACATTGAGTGAAGGGTACGAGTGTCCCAAACAGCTCGAGCGCCTACGAACATTTGTGTTGATACAGCTGCGTCTACAAGTGCATCATCCTGTCTATTGCCATCAACGTAAATATCTATGCGTTTCGAGCGCCGACAAGCTTCTTCTATGCGCAAAGAGCCAATTGCCAAAGCACCAGCTGCGATACCGGCCAAAGTACCCTCGGTATTTGCAGGAAAAACATTATTGGTACCTGTTGAAATAGGAACTATAGGTACATCACCAGAACCCTTCGCAACAACCCGGTTCGTTCCATCACCGCCTAAAGTTACTATACATCCAACACCTTGAGCTGCCATAGCAGTAGCTGCATCGGTCGAGGCGCCTTGATGATCAGCAACAGGCATATCAACGTATTCGACTTTGATCTGACCTGAGACATCCGCTGTACCTGGTCGCGTAAGACCTGAGTGATCGGGCATCATCAAAATCCGATCTACGCCAGTCGACACAATTCCTGCAAATACCCTTCTCAGGATATTTGCTTTTTCTTGATTCGAAACCACTCGACCATGGGCCACTAATCGACGTATGTCTTTACCCGCAGATGGGTTAGCGATAATACCAACAGTATTCAATGAAACAAACCTGAAATTATCATCGAGACCCTTTTACGCCCTCATCCAATTAGGATCGCTAAGCAACTTACCAACAGATCTAATGAATTCAGATGCAGGTGCTCCATCCCAGGCACGATGATCAAATGCAAGATTCAAATTTGCTATCGAACGCACAACTATTTTTCCATCAAATACAACTGGAGTATCTTCAATCGCTCCAACACCAAGTATTCCTATTTCTGGAGGATTAAGCAGCGGGTTAAACGTGTTGATATCGTAAGAACTGAGGTTTGTAATCGAAAAAGTACTATTTGTCATCTCGTCTATAGAAAGTGAATTAGATTTTGCCTTACGGGCGAGTTCGCGTATTTCTTGGGCGATCTGAAGCAGTGACTTTTGGTCCGCATTCCTAATTACAGGAACTAAAAGGCCTTCTTGAATCGCCATCGCAACACCAACGTTCACTTCACTCAACACCCGAATCTCATCTCCAACAATATGTGAGTTAGCTATCGGAGACTCCTTCAATGACCTAGCAACAGCTGCGATAACCAAATCCTGATACTGTGGTCGGATTCTATGCTCCCGCCATTCACTTACCAACTCTCTCTGAAATGCTACGGTATCGGTCACATCCACCTTAGTCGATAAAGTCACTGAGGGAATAGTGGCGCTCTCAGTCATCCGCCTTGCGATAGTACTACGTAGGCCCGACAGCTTAATAACTTCTTTAACTGGTACCGAAGATTCAATCGTTGAAGAGTCTTTCACAGGGGATACTGATGACGAAATATTTGCTGCTTTTACGTCATCTTCAGTAACACGACCACTAGGACCCGTTCCCACGACGGTTGTAATGTCGACACCTAGGTCATTGGCTAATCGCCTAGCTCGAGGGGTGACTATCTGTTTACCGGTTCGTGTATGAGGTGATGACGATGAATTAGTAGGAGTTGGTGAAGCAGTTGGCGCTGGTGTTGACGTTGAACCGCCTACTGTAATTGCATCTGGAAGATCCGAAAGAGTTTCACCTTCTTCAAGTAAATATCCAAGTACTGTTCCTACGTCTACCACTCGACCTTCTTCGACATCTATACGCCCCAATGTCCCATCCGCAGTAGCTTCAACTTCAGCATTCACCTTAGAGGATTCAATCTCAACGAGTTGGTCGCCTTTAGCAACCGACTCGCCAACAGTCTTCAGCCATTTTACAACTTCGCCATCGTTCATACCCATGCCCCATTGTGGCAGGATGATAGGTGCAGACATATGTACCTGTTACCGTCCTTTGTGGCTAGGGAACCGGCGCTTAGTGCCCTAGTGTATTTTTTGTGACAATCTCAAACAAAATGAGACGCTACAAAATTCTGAATATATATTCAAGATTATTGCGCCATTGGCTAGTTTAGCGCAGATGATCAATGATGCGGAGCATAGTGATACCCATGTTCATATAACTATCTGATAACTCGCGGTTCAACAATAGACATTAACTATTTTCATAAGGCATCAATGCACCGACAAGCTCAGTAAAATTTAGAACAGTAATATCTGGCTTATAAATATCATATGTATCTTCAAATGGCAGACCATACCGATTAACATACGCCCCTCTAAAACCACATGTTCGTGCTCCCATTACGTCGAAGGAATTAGCAGAAACCATAATAATTTCACCAGGTTCAAGATTGAGGTTTCTTGCTGCGCGACGATACACACCCGGTTTTGGCTTAAAACCTCCAGCTTCTTCAACAGACATAACACCGTCAAAATCAAACTTTATCCGATTTTTTGTTAAATGATCCAGAAACCATGGATTGCCATTTGAAAGGGCGATTAGTTTGTAGCGTTTGGACAATTTTTCAAGTGCATCTAAACACTCGGGGAAAGCTGAAAGATTTTTCCAGCTTTCCATAAAATTTTTAGTCTGTTTTGGTGTTGGGTGGAGTTTATTCGCCCGCGCTACATAATCGAATGCTTTTTGAACAGTCTCGAGATAACCAGAATGTCCTAGCTCAATGAGTGAGTCTTGATACTGTTCGATTCTTTGTCGGTATCTAAGTTGCTGCCACATCACCTTTGGCTCGAGATCAGAACCGTTCTCATCAATGAAATTCTTAAGATGAGGTGTCAAAGAACCCCCAAGATCTAATACGGTCCCGAAAAGATCGAATGTAAGTGCTTTGCAATGTTCAAATACAGGATTCAATGTTGGTATGGATCTAATTATATGGCCGCGCCTTAGCAGCTAAACAGCGTACATTATGCAATTAAGCATCCAATGTACGACGAACACCTGCTGTGATCTTTTCAACATCGGGATACACATGTTTTTCAAGAGAAGGGGTGTAAGGAATGTGTACCTGCTCTGAAGCTATTTTTTGAATCGGAGCCTGTAACGACCAAAAGCCTTCCTCTGCGACTATCGATGCGATTTCCGATGCAGCGCTACAAACTTTATGTGCAGGGTCAGCAACAACTAACCGGCCAGTCTTTTCAACAGAATCTAATACTGTCTGCTTATCAAATGGAACCAGTGTTCTTGGATCAATAACCTCAACGGATATCCCTTCAGCCGCAAGTTGATCTGCCGCCGTTGCTGCATGATTCACAGAACCACCAATTCCTACAATAGTCACATCAGTTCCTTCACGAACGATATTGGCTTGACCAAACGGAACAACAAGTTCTCCATCTGGAAGTTCAGAGTTATCAGGAATTTCACCACGCATCCCAAATAAAGTGCCATCCTCAAAAACTATAGTCGGATCATCATCTCGGACAGCTGCTTTCAATAGACCTTTCATGTCGGATGGGTTCGACGGAACAACAATCTTAATACCAGGCATATTCATAAACATCGGATAGGAGCGATCAGAATGATGAGCTGCTGAGCCAGCTCCGTAAAACATAGTCGCTCGATAAACAACAGGTAAAGTTGCCTGACCACCGAACATATAACGCATCTTTGCAGCCTGAGAAATTAGCTGATCCATGCCTACCCACATAAAGCTAGTCAGTGTCTCAACAATCGGTCTCATACCGACCAAGGAAGCTCCTATTGCGGCACCGAAAAATCCATTTTCTGAAAGCGGTGTATCGAGAACACGCTTTCCTCCAAAATCGTCCAACAGGTTTGCTGTTGCACCGTACACTGACCTACGGATGTCCTCTCCCATTATGAAGACATTTTCATCGCGTGCCATTTCTTCGTATATCGCTTGATTTATTGCTTCTACAAATATGGTTTGTGCCATTATGATTTTCTACTTATAACTGAGATTTGAACGAATTAGTCGACTTTATGGCAAAGGTATGGGCTGTGCCCACATGTCATCAAAAAGATCTTCAGGCTCAGGAAAAGGGCTATTTCGAGCAAATTCAGTAGCCATTTCAACCTCTTCAACCGTTTCCGCATTAATTGCATCGCACTCTTCACGAGTTGCAAGCCCTTGAGAAATTAATGCAGTTTCGAGGATCAAAAGCGGATCACGTTTACGCCATTCATCGATCTCTGATTGTTCACGATATTCACCACGCCTTACCCGACCAAGGCCTAAGGAATGCTCTTCATACCTATATGTTAGACCTTCGATTAATGTAGGCCCCTCACCCTTTCTTGCACGCTCGACCGCAGCCTGCGTAGCCTCGTACATAGCAATTGCATCTTGCCCATCCACCAATATTCCTGGCATGTTGTATGCCGATGCGCGATCTGAAACATGCTCAACAGCTACTGTGTCAGCGTAAGAAGTTGTCACTGCGTACTGGTTGTTTTCACATAAGAAAATCATCGGCAATTTCCATACCGACGCAAGGTTCATTGATTCATGTAGCGCCCCTTGATTCGAAGCCCCGTCACCAAAAAAAGCTAACGATACAAATTTTTCACCTTTGATATGAGCTGCCAGCGCTGCGCCAACAGCAACAGGTACCGATGAACCCAGAATTCCTGACTCACCCAAAATCCCAATCGAATAATCCGCAAGATGCATCGACCCACCCTTGCCTTTGCAATATCCATCTACACGTCCATAAAGTTCAGCCATGGCCTTATCTACACGACCGCCTTTAGCGATAGGATGACCATGAGATCGGTGATTTCCAGCAATATAGTCAGTGTCATCAAGAGCAGCGCATGCTCCAACTGCGACAGCTTCTTCTCCAATATACGGATGTGCAGCGCCTGTGAATTCTCCAGCAGCATGAACTTCCATAACCTTCAATTCAAAATTTCGAATCATCCACATGCGTTTTAGCATGAGCAGCAGTGTCTCGCGTTCTATTTCCACAATCAAACCTCAATCGCTCGATGAAAAAGCACCAGCCACGTAACCCTACTTCTTTAGGCCGGAACTTCAAATTTATATCAATACAAAATACAGGGAAACAATGAACTCAGGGGAACACTTAATCCCGAATCAATTGCGAAATTATAGACCCTGAAAACACTGTTTGTTGAAGTACGGTCGAAAATCAACTGTTTATAACCACAAGAACAATTCCTGCCGTTACGCCTAAATTAAGTGTCGCAGCAAAAAGATATTTAACGAAAAATGGTTGCTTAGAAATTTTGTGGCGAAAAGATTTCATAGACCAGATTCCCCCTGGCCACCCCCCAAGAAGAGCCCAAACTAACAGAGTTTCTTCTTTTACACGCAATTCATCCTTCAAAGCACGCTGCTTGTCCACCCAGATAATTACACCTGAAACAAAATTAATGATCAAAAATCCAGCACAAATCAAAATGAGCATTTGTTGAGTAGTTAAGCTCACTATCTGAAATTATCAAAATAATTTGAATGTAAGTCGGGTAAAAATCAGCATAGATTCTATAGTGGACTCAAACTGAGGGAAACATGCGAAAAATGATAGAATATGACTGGTATTTACAAGCCATGTAAACGCACGCGAATTAAGTCTAATTCAAACTAATTTCTCCAAGTTTTTTATACACGCATAACAAAAGTTCAATCTGTGTAAATATACAAAAGAATTCTCATAAAAATATGACCTTATTTACGAACTCCACGACATAACAAGGATTACGAATGGCAAAACGAAAAACTGCCGACTCAAACGTCACAAATGGATCAGCTGAATATAGCGCTGATGACATCACGGTTATGGAGGGTCTCGAGGCTGTTCGCAAGCGACCTGGCATGTACATCGGTACGACTGGCACAGATGGAGTGTTCCACCTAATCAGAGAAATCGTTGACAATAGCGTCGACGAGGCAATGGCGGGATTCGCTAGTCGAATCGATATAACAATCCACAAAAATGGTTCAGTAACAGTTGTAGACGATGGTCGGGGGATTCCGGTAGATAAACACAAAAAGACCGGGATGTCTGCTCTAGAAACTGTAATGACAACCCTACACGCCGGTGGAAAGTTCGGTGGAAAAGGGTATCAAGTTTCAGGTGGCTTACATGGAGTAGGTGCATCTGTTGTAAACGCTCTATCCGAATGGACCGAAGTCGAAGTTAGGCGTGATAACCAAGTTTCCAAACAAAGATACGAACGTGGCAAAACCATCGGAGAAATGGACGTTCGTGATCCGAATGAAAATGATATTCCAGGTACTGGAACAAAAGTTACCTGGATGCCAGATAATCAAATCTTTCCTGAAATTTCTTACGACTGGGAATCCATTTCTGGTCGGTTCAGAGAAATGGCATACCTAAATCAAGGGTTAACAATCCATCTGCAATCTGAATGGCATGACGATTTATGGCCACTGAACGACGTAACCTACATGTTTGATGGAGGCGTACAAAGCTTTGTTCGTTCACTAAATAGACGGCGAGGGCCTGTTCATCAAAACGTAATGTATGCACAAGAGACTATGGATGATGTAGTAGTTGAAGTCGCCATGCAATACAACGACTCATTTATCGATAACACCCTTTCATTCGCAAACGTTATTAGAACTGGTGATGGCGGATCGCATGTAACAGGTTTTCGTTCTGCGCTGACCAGAGTTCTGAATGATTTCGCACGAAAAAACAACCTTTTTGGTACAGGAAAGGACGATATTAAAAGTCTTTCCGGTGAAGACACTCGTGAAGGCTTAATGTGCGTAATTAGTGTCAAAGTTAAAGACCCACAATTTGAAGGCCAAACGAAGGGTCGACTAGGTAATCCAGAAGTAAAAGGTGCTGTCGAACAGGTGGTCGGTCGAAAACTAGTCGAATTCCTTGAAGACAACCCTGTTGATGGACAACAGATCATCAATAAATCCACAACGGCAGCTAGGGCAAGAGCGGCTGCGAAAAAAGCGCGTGATCTTGTTATTCGTAAGAATGCTATGGATGGTGGTTCGCTGCCAGGCAAACTCGCCGATTGTACGGAAAAAGATCCTGCTTCATCCGAAATTTACATCGTCGAAGGAGAATCAGCAGGCGGTTCAGCAAAAGCTGGTAGAGACCGTCAGTTCCAAGCGATTTTACCTTTACGCGGCAAAATCTTAAACGTTGAGAAGGCTCGCCCAGAGCGCATGCTCGCCCATGAAGAAATTGCTGCCCTTATAACAGCTCTCGGCGCAGGTCTTGGTGAAGATTATGATGAAGAAAAACTTCGATATCACCGCGTTATCATCATGACGGATGCTGATGTAGATGGGGCTCACATACGTACACTTTTACTGACATTTTTCTTCCGTAACATGCCACAAATTATTGGAAATGGGCACCTGTATATTGCACAGCCTCCGCTTTACCGAGCTTCTAAAGGTCGATCCGCTAAGTGGCTATACTCAGATGCAGAATTAGATGAATGGACCGCCGATCGTCTATACGGAAACATCACTATTACATCTGAAAACAACACAGGGTTTGAACTTAAACGCACAAAGATCGGAAGAGTTCTCACTCCACTCCGAGACTATATTGAATCACTCGATGTAGCGCGTGTTCTAAACATCCCGGAACAAGTGATCGACAAATTAACTAAAGATCCAGAATATGCCTCACTCGATTTCCGACCAGAACAACCTGAGTCAATATCAGAATCAATAGAGCCACAAGAAACTACACAGGCATCACTATTCGATGATCAAAACAATACTGATTCTATTGATTTATCAGAATCAGCAACAGACGATCTAGAAGAAACTGAACCGATAATCCTTCCTGATCGTACTTATGAAATAGATGGATACACGCTCACTAAAGAAATATACAACAACCCCGCAGTTCAACGTCTCAAAACAATCTTTCCGCTAATCCAGGATGTTTTAGATGCTAGTCCGTTGTCGGTTTCTAAAGGAGATAACTTTGTCGCATCTGGTGTTACATGGCACGAATTGCCTGCCACTTTAGACAACAATTCGGATAAATCAGGCGTAAACGTGCAACGATTTAAAGGTCTAGGCGAAATGAACGCTGATCAATTATTTGACACCACCATGGATCCAGATGGCAGAGTCATGCTTCGCGTAACGGCAGATGATGCTATGGCAGCGGATGATATGTTCCGGACGTTAATGGGTGATGAAGTTGAGCCAAGGCGCAACTTTATAAGGGCGAATGCGTTAGAGGTAAAAAATCTAGATGTTTAATTCACAAGCGAATGGATCAAAATACATAATCTAATTTTATTAGATGTCATCAATGTTAATTATCACTTGAATCTAAATAGTTATCTTTATTTTGCCTTCTGGAGTGGACTCCCACAGACGAAAAAATGGTATGCCACGTCTTAAAATTTCATCCCCCCCACCTTGATGTCTGTCAAGAATTGCCATAACCAATACGACATCACAACCAACTGCCTCCACAGCATCTATAGCTGGAAAAAGCGATCCACCTGTAGAAATTGTGTCGTCAAAAGCTGCAACCCTCATACCGGCTTTGAGATTACCTTCAATCTGCTTGCCAGCGCCGTGATCCTTCTGTTCAGGTCGAACAAAAAATCCAGTACGATTTTTACCCTCTAGTTTTGATCGCAAGGCTAAAGAACCAACTATTGGCACAGCAGCAACGGTAGGGCCACCGAAAGCATCTACCCCAGCCTGATCCATTGCAATGCCAAATGCACGAGATATCAAGTCTGCTCCTTCGGGATCAGTTGATAACAGCCGTCCATCAAAGTAGTACGTGCTTTTTTGACCCGAAGATAAAACAAAATCACCAAATTTCAAAGAATTTAGTTCCAAAGCTCTTTCGTAAAGTTGTGTTGCAATTTCGCGTAAATCTTTACTATCAGTGTTCATTTGTTTTCCAATTTATTGATAAAGCTTTTGGGTTTTTATGTAATTATCAACCGATTCAGTGACTAAATTCTTAATGGAGTGATTCGACTGTTTAAGATTCCTGATTTGGGTTGCTGACACATTAAGCATTGGCCCCACAACATACAAAGCACGTTTGGCCGGATGAAAATTGTCCAATAATTCTGTATCAAAAACTTCACCAGGACGCCCAACGGTAACTATTGTGGCTAGTTCAGGAATTTTTTCCGAATTTTTCCATATGTGCATAGACATTGCTGAATCTGACCCAACAATTAGATGCAACTTAACCATAGACCCTAAGGATTTTTGTAAATCGACTAGGGTATTTATTGTGTAAGTAGGCCCACCACGAACGATATCGACATCAGAAACTTCGATATTTCTTTCTCCATTTAGTGCAAGCTTAACCATTTTGTATCTATCGTCAGGAGATGCTAAAACAGGATCATTTCGCATCCATTGATCGTTATTAACTACCATTAAAATCTGATCAAGCTTTAACTCATCACGTACTGCACGTGCAACTGCTATATGGCCCTTATGTATGGGGTCGAATGTGCCACCAAAAACTCCCACTTTTTTTATAACACTTGAACAATTCATCAATCCCAGTCGAACTCCCAATTTCCAATAACAATAGTGTCACCCTCTTTCATACCAGCATCACGCAATGCTTTAGTGATTTTTAACTGATCTAGACGACGTTGAAATTGAAGTCGAGCTTCGTGTGATTCAAGATTACTACCTTCAGCTAATCGAACCGCTTTCGAATGAACGATTCTTAATTGACCATTAGGTTCTCTTGTTATCACGGTTTTAGGTTTATTAATTGATGGTCGAATTACAGGTATTTTTGTAGAGTTTTCCTGAGTTGGTTTTATGTGTCTACGTTCAATATCTTGAACATCTTGAACGGATTTGATCATTGATTTTTTTAAATCATCTAAGCCTTTATAAGTAGCAGCTGAAACGAACAGTACTTCTGCGTGTAATCCTTTCACACTTTCAATTTCTTCTTTAATCTCGTCAACGAGAATAGAAACATCGTCTAAATCTGATTTATTTATTGCAAGTATTTGTGGCTTCTTAGCAAGCTCTGCATCAAATTGAATAAGTTCTTGATTTATTGCATTGATGCGACCAGCAATATCCTTTTCACTACCGTCTACAACGTGAACTAATACTTTTGTGCGCTGAACATGTTTGAGAAAATCATCACCAAGACCTGTTCCTAAATGAGCACCTTCAATTAATCCTGGAATATCGACTACAACAAAAGCTTTTATTCCAAATTCCACCACACCTAGAACTGGTTCAAGTGTAGTAAAAGGATAATCTGCAACTTTCGGACGAGCGGCGCTAATGGCAGATAATATGCTAGATTTACCAGCATTTGGCATACCAACTAACCCAACATCTGCAAGCAGTTTTAAATTTAACCTAATGCGACGAATCTCACCGTTAGATCCAGATTCTGCTAGAAGTGGTTCTTGTTGGGTTGGATTTACAAAATGAGCATTCCCCCAACCACCTCTTCCTCCCTCAGCAACAACCATTTTTTGTCCATGCTGATTAAGATCACCAATTAATTCTTTATCTTGCTGATCTTCCCATAACCACACTTCAGTCCCAACAGGTACAGATACTGTTATTGAATCCCCATTTGCACCTTGACGTTTATTTCCATCACCTTTTGATCCATTTTTTGCTATGAAATGAGGTTGCCAATGAAACTTAGTAAGGGTGTTTATTGTTGAATCAGCAATAAGAATTACATCTCCACCATCTCCACCATTGCCTCCCCCAGGTCCGCCTCTGGGAAGAAGAGCTTCTCTAATAAAAGCAACATTGCCATCTCCACCATTACCAGCACGAACTTCTATTACTGCTGAATCAATCATGTGGAAAAGTCTTTAAGTAGATTTCTTTAAACTATTAACCATCATATTAATAAAGGGTGTCAATATGTGGAAAACCATCTAATTATGAGTATAAAACGACTGTTGGAAAGTGGTTGATATATGTTAATAATTTATTTGTAAATGAGAAAAAATTTCATCTTTTATTTAAACCATCATTTTAGGTTTTTTAGATAAATGGAAAAATATAAATCATTAAAAAAATAAATTTAAATATATGTTTAGTTTTTCACATATTTCATTGAATTATTCACAAATGATTTTAGGTTCAATGCAAATTTTTAAATAGAAATTTTAGTAATAATTAAGTTTTCTTATTATTCGATTTTAATATTTAGCGAATAGAAAGATTAACTTTACGAGATCGAATAATTATGTCTCTGACAGCAGCTAGTTGTTGTCTGATATTACTATCTGTTTCCATAAGTTGTTCGAATCTTTTTTGAGCATAAAGAACTGTTGAATGATCTTTGCCACCGACTGCTTCACCTACCAATGCTGAAGTAAGGTGCGCGTCCTCTCTAAGCATATACATCGCCATTCTTCGTGCTTCCGCGGTTGCTTTGTCACGGCGTTTACCAGTGATGCGATCTATTGTTACACCTGTGAAATTAGCTATTGATGTAAGTATTTCATCAACCGATGCAATATCTTTGGGAGTTTCTGAAAGCAAACTTTTTAGAGCCTGTTCAACCATTTCCCCTGTAATGGGACTTCCGACCAATTGAGAGTAAGCAATTACTCTGTTTAAAGCTCCTTCGAGTTCACGAACATTTTGGTGTGCATGCTGAGCAATCTGATCAATAACATTTGGCTCAAGATTGGGAGCTTTACTTTGAAGAATAGCGTATCTAGATTCGTAATCAGGTGATTGAAGATCTACTTCTAATCCACCTGCTAAGCGTGACTGTATTCTTTCCTGGAGCAGACTTTTTCCTGCAGGTTCGTCTCCGGTAATAATTATTTGTTTACCTGACATGTGAAGTTCGTTAAAAGTGTGAAAAAAGCCTTCTTGAGTTTGTGGTTTAGAAGCGATGAACTGTATGTCATCAACCATAAGAACGTCAGCACTTCGATATCGCGTGCGAAATTTATCAGCAGTACCTTCTCGGATTGCGCTGATGTACTCATTTGTAAATCGTTCACTACTTACATAAATTACTTTCATTCTACGATTTAGTAGAGAGTGCCCAATGGCGTGAAGTAGGTGGGTTTTTCCTAACCCGACTTCTGAATAGATGTAAAGCGGGTTGTAAACGTTACCGGGGTCCTCTGATACTTTTGCAGCTGCAGCATGGGCTAATTTGTTTGATGGCCCTACAACGAATGTCTCAAATTTGAAGCTTGGCTTAAGTGAATAAGTTTGTACGTGATCAATATTCTTCGGTTTTATTGTGTTCTTAGTTACAACTTTTTCAGATCCGTCATTAACACCATAATTGCTTTGATTCTCACGTTCTGAACCAGCGATTATAAACTGGATTTTGAGCTTTTTTCCTGCAATATTAGAAACGGTTTTTAAGATAATGGCTGATAGTCTTTTTTCCAACATTTCAGCTGCGAATGGACTTGGTGTAGAAATTGTTAGGCTTTCATTGTCCACACTTATCGCGGAGGTTGGTTTTAACCACGTTTCGTAGTTTGGACGAGGTATTTCGAGTTCGAGTTGACCGAGAGCCGCTGTCCAAATTTTTTGTGCGTTATTTACTGCCAAACCCTCACCAATTTTGGGCACAAAATACCCCTGAGTCAGCTATGCTGACTTTAAAAATATCTACGAAATATGTGGACTACCATGACCGGCTTTTACGACAACTGGACGTTGTCTGAGGTGGTGCAGGTCTACGGGCAACCGTACCATGCTTAGCGGTGGGGAACGCAACCCCTCTAAGGGTTTATTTTGGATAAATTTTGCATCAATTTCCCATCAATTTTGCAATAACTTACAGAGCTTAGTTTGCGCAGGCATTATTTTTAATATTTTTAAGGTGTCTTCTTGCTGTAACGCACGGCCAATTTCAGCGCGCCGAGGCAGGCGCGGTAGTTATAAAGTAGTTGCATGAGAATTGTTTTTTTCGGTTCGTCTAAAGAAGCGGCTGATGCCCTTGATGGGTTGATCATTGTTGGTCATTCTGTTGTCGCGGCATATACACAACCTGATCGGAAAGCTGGCCGGGGGCTTAATCGACGGTCAACTCCAGTTAAACAGCTAGCGGAAATAACCGGCATTCCAGTTTTTACACCTAAATCTCTTAAGGAAGAAAAAAACCGTTTGACGGAATTTGGTGCAGATGTTTTTGTGGTGATGGCTTATGGACGTATCCTTCCTTTAGAGGTACTTCAAATCCCTCCTATAGGTGTTGTTAATGTTCATCCTTCACTGCTACCCAACTATCGCGGGCCAAGTCCTGTTGTTGCCTCTATCCTCGATGGTCTTACTGAAACTGGTGTATCGATAATGCTTCTTGATACGGGTATGGACACTGGACCCATCCTTGCTCAGTCGAAACCGATCCAACTAACAGGAAAAGAAAAAACAGCAGAATTACAGTCATCACTTTTTAAGATAGGTTCAGAAATGCTTCCGCAGGTATTAGAGGGTTTGGCTGATGGATCTATATTTCCGCAAGCACAAGATGAATCATTAGCAACCGTTACAGGCTTGTTGAAACGGTCGGATGGTGCGATTGATTGGTCTGATTCAGCTGTGAAAATCGAACGTATGATACGTGCTTATGATCCTTGGCCGGGCACATTTACTAATTGGAACGGGAATACACTCAAAATTATTGCGGCAGCAATATTTGATACGAACTCTCTTTTTCCAGGAGAGGTATTAGTTGAAGGCGGGTTGATGATTGTGGGTTGTGGTTCGGGATCTATTCAGATCAATAGCGTTCAACTTGAAGGACGTCAGAAAGTTTCAGCGACCGATTTTATTAACGGTGCATCTGGACTTAATGGTTCAATTTTAAGAGCGATTAAAATTTAAGAGGTTTCGATCTGAACAATCTCTCTATGAGCTATGTGACCACGGATTCTATCTACGTTGGCGATCCAGTTGTCACTACTGTAGAACGCATCTTCTGCAGTTTTAATATTCTCAACGTTATTTCCGTAGGATCTGATCCAAATGAACTGGGTTTTTTCTTCATTTACCCATGTGCTCTCAACTGTGATTCCAGCTTCTTCCATCCAAGGCACTAGCGTTTTAAATGTTTCAAGCCAGCTATCCATCATGCCTTTATTGATGGTGTAGGTGCGCAGGTGTGCAATCGTCATTTTTTAGAGAATCTCCAGAGTATTGGTTAGTTATCGTTTATTTTTATTTGATGTTAGCTGGTTTTTGATTCGAATTATGTGAAATTACTAGATCTAGTTTATCTCTGGATATGAGATCAGATTCAATATGTTTATTTGAACATTCCCATTAAGGCGCGCTTACCACCGGGACCGGCAAGCTTTTTCATCATTTTTTGCATTTGTTTAAATTGGTTTAAAAGTTGATTGACTTGAGCAGGAGAAGTACCTGAACCTGTTGCAATTCTTTTTCTGCGAGATCCGTCAATTATTGAAGGATCCTGTCGTTCTTGCATGGTCATTGAGTGGATGATTGCTTCTACTCTTGCGATCTGATTTTCATCGATGTCATTAGGATTGAATTTGCCTCGCAGTGCGCCCATTCCAGGGATCATGCCTAAAATATCGGTCATAGAGCCCATTTTCTTAATTGTTTGAAATTGCTGGAGCATATCGTTTAGATCGAACTGGTTCTTTTTAATCTTTTGTTCAAGCGCAAGTGTTTCTTCTGTATCAAACTGGGCTTCGGCTTTTTCAATCAGTGATTCAACATCCCCCATGCCTAAGATTCGGGATGCAATGCGGTCAGGGTGGTAAACTTCAAACTGATCTGGGCGCTCACCAACACCAATAAACTTGATTGGTACGCCTGTAGTTGAGCGCATAGACAAAGCCGCGCCACCCCTTGCATCCCCGTCCATCTTTGTAAGGACCATTCCGGAAATTCCTATCCGGTTATTGAATTCAGATCCAGATCTTACGGCGTCCTGACCGGTCATTGCGTCTAAGACCAAGAGTGTTTCTACTGGCGAGGTTGCATTTCGGATGTTTTCCAACTCGTTCATCAGTTCATCGTTTATTGCTAGACGACCTGCTGTGTCCAATATCAGGTAATGGATACCTTGATTTGCTGCTTGTTTATAAGCTGCTTTAGCGACTGTTACCGGATTGGAGTTTGACGGATCCTCTGAATAAACGTCTAGATTGAGCTGTTTACCTAGTTGTTTTATTTGGTCGATAGCTGCAGGTCTTTGTAAATCACATGCGGCTATCATCACCGAGTGCTTTTTCTTTCTGAGATGAAGAGAGAGTTTCGCAGCTAGAGTGGTTTTACCAGCTCCTTGCAAACCAACGAGCATGATTACACTTGGTGGGCGTTCTGCCCGTTTTATTTCTACGACTTCTCCGCCGAGAATATTTGCTAGTTCATCACGAACGATTCGGATTACTGATTGACCAGGCGTCAGCGATGAGTAAATTTTTTCTCCATTTGCACGTTCTTTGATTTTTTTTACAAATTCTCGTGCAACTTTAAAATCGACGTCCGCTTCGAGTAATGCAAGTCGAACTTCTCGCAACGCGTTATCTATATCTTTTTCTGAAAGTTTGCCGCTGTTTGTTAGCTGGCCAAATACTCCATTAAGTTTATTTGTAAGTGATTCAAACATATGTCGAGTTTACATGTGAATCTGCTATAACTTGGCTTATGTGTTGGTCTGTTTTAGTTGTTTATTACCTTAAAATGTGAGTAATTATTTGAGTTAAATTATTGTCATTATCACGAGATATTGTGCTGATAGTGACAAAAAGTTTATGTGATTACTCTCAGTGTGCTTTGAACAACTAGTGTGGCGTCGGTTCGTGCCTGTATATCTTCAAATGACCAACCAGGTGCAGCTTCCCGCAGAATTAACTGACCATGCTTTTTATCTACGTCTATAACAGCGATGTCTGTAATGATTTGGCTAACGCAATTCTTGGCGGTGAGTGGAAAAGTACATTCGTTTACGACTTTAGGGATTCCACTTTTCGTAGTGTGTTCCATAGCGATAACTACTCGTTTAGCGCTGGCAGCTAAATCCATGGCACCGCCAATGCTGCCTATTCCACGTTTTGGAATCATCCAGTTTGCAAGATCTCCTTTTTTTGAAACTTGTAAACCGCCCAGAACCGTTACATCAATATGTCCGCCACGGATCAAATTGAATGATTCGACAGAATCGAAAAATGCCATTCCCTTTATGCGTTTTGGAAATTTTCCTCCAGCATCCATTAGGTTAGGATCGCCTTCGTTAGGTTTTGCTAGTTCACCGAAGCCGAGTATTCCGTTTTCCGCGTGATATCTAAGCTCTACACCCGCAGGTAAATAATCTGCACACATCGCTGGAATGCCAATACCAAGATTTACTGTAGATCCGTCTATCAGATCACGTGCTGCTCGTTTTGCTATGCTGATCCTGTCGAGTCTTGGTGCAGGGTCATTATCTAAATGTTTTTCATGCGAATTCAAGGTAGTGGATCTCCTGGTATACGCTCGACTATTCGGTCGACGTATGTACTGAGTGTTCCCACTCGTTCAGGGTCTATACCTCCGGGTTCTACGATTTGGTCGACCTCGGCGATAGTAATTTGAGCAGCAGTGGCCATAGCTGGGTTAAATGCACGGGAAGTACCTATGTACTGTAAATTACCCCTAGTGTCTGCTTTTTCTGCTCTTATTAGTGCATAGTCGGCAGACAGAGCGGTCTCCATAATGTATTCCTGACCGTTGAAGATCCGGTGTTCTTTTCCTAAGGCAACTGGAGTTCCAACGCCTGTAGGTGTGTAAAAGGCAGGAATGCCCGCTCCTGCAGAACGAATTCTTTCAATTAAAGTTCCTTGCGGGACGATTTCGACGTCTGCCTTACCTTCTTGCCACGCTCTTTCAATGTCGCTCAATGGGTTAGTAGTGCCAGGGACAGGGAATGAGCATATGATTTTTGTTGCTTGTCCACTTTCGAAAAAGATTCCTTGATCGATTGGTTCCAAATGTTCCGGCCAGCCATAGCCTGTCGTTTTTGAAATGCCTGCAACATTGCCAATGATAGTCAGGTTATTTACCCCAAGATCTCGTAAAGCAAGCATAAGTCGAGTCGGTTGTCCTCCAGCACCACCGAATCCACCCACCATTAATGTTGATCCTGACGGTATATCAGCGACAGCTTCTTCGAATGAATTTATGATTTTATTTGTTGGCACGACAAGCTAGATTGTACGGTGTTTTCCGTTGACGTGGCTTACACTTTGATCAAAATCTTTTTTGACACCCATTTCGTTAAAAAATTAATAATCACTGCCAATATGACTAATAATGCCAAAAGAAAAAACTTTACTTTGATAGCGCATCGAGGTGCGTCTTATGATGCACCAGAGAACACTTTCGAAGCATTTGATCTTGCTTTAAAGCTTGGATTTAACAACATTGAAACTGATATTCAATTGACTAATGATGGCAGAGTAGTTGTTATTCATGATTCTGAGTTAGATAGAACTACGGATGGAACAGGATTAGTCGCTGAGACTGATATTGCCAAAATCAAGTCGTTGAATGCAGGTCTATGGTTTGAAGGGCCAGTTGATGGTGCAGGTAAAAAAGGCCCAATGGCTTATCCTGAAACGTTTGTACCGACACTTGATGATGTTTTGGAAAGATATGCAGGTAAAGCACATCTTCATCTTGAGCTGAAAAGTACGGAGCCAGAACTTGTAGAACTTGCTTTAGTATCTTTAAGACATTGGGGCTGGCTTGAAGAATTGACTCGCGGTTATGATTCACCTGGATTAACCGTTACATCTTTTCATCGTGACCAATTGGAGCGATCTATAAAACTCGCTCCCGAAATTCCACATGGTTGGCTGGTTCAGAGTCTGGATAAAAAGGTTCTAGAGGTTGCTTTAGGTCTTGGATTATCAAGTATTTATCCGAATGCAGAAGGTATTACATCGAAGCAAGTTTTATCCGCTCATAAAGCAGGTCTTTCTGTTAGAACTTGGGGAGTGGGTGAATCACGAGCTAACTTGCGCAGATCCTATCGTTCTGGCGCTACCGGTACCACTATTGATTGGCCAGCCATCGCTCAAAAATTAATTTTATCGATGTAGAGAGTTGTATGAATTGGCTTTTCTTAATATTTCGGATTAGAGTTTCTAACTTGGCAATATGATTATGAATGGATTTGAACCTGAACATTCGCCTACATTAAAGTCTGTTTGTAGAGGTGTGCAGCATTAATTATTTTGTTCTCATAAAAAGCGAGTTCCTATGCAAATAGAAAAAATACGACTGCGACATGTGTTTGGCACAATCGAAACAGACGGTTTGTTTTGGGAAGAGCGTCTTGTTCAACCGCTTGACGTTTATGAAGAGTTTCGTGATGTGACGAAAAGAGTGGAATGGAGTTCTCAAAGATCTTCTAATGAACTTAGCCATGATGCTTATTTTGTACAGATCGAAACAGACGAAGGCGCGATCGGTATTGGCGGGCCAATGGATAGGGCCGTTGCATTCATCATTGATAACGAGTTGTCTCGATACCTGATTGGTCGTGATCCGTTGGCGATCGAGTTCTTGTGGGACATCATGCACCGCGGTTCGGTTCACGGTAGACAGGGCAACACGATGATCGCAATAAGTGCGATCGACAACGCTCTGTGGGATCTCAAGGGGCGCTATTTCAATACTACTGTTTACTCAATCATTGGCGGTCCGACTCGCCAGGGAGTACCTGCTTACGCATCGATGCTTGGCTATAACGTGCTCGACATGGGACTTGTTAGTGAGCGGGCAAAGCAGAAGCAAGAAGAAGGGTTCACCGCTCAAAAATGGTTTTTCCGCCACGGTCCAATGTCGGGAGCTGAAGGATTTAAGAAGAATGTCGAGATGGTCAAGACACTTCGAAAAACCCTCGGCGATGACGATGACATCATGCTTGACTGCTGGCAGTCGATGGACGTGAACTACGTGATCCGACTCGCTGAGCACATTGAGGATTACCACCCCCGGTGGCTCGAAGAAGTAGCGTTGCCTGACAGAGTTGACTCATATCGAAAGATTCGCGAAGCAACCAACATTCCGATTTCCGGCGCTGAGCATCACTATACGCGGTGGGGTATGAAGCAGTTTATCGACGCCGAAGCGTTGGATATTTTGCAGCCCGACATTTACTGGGCAGGCGGTCTATCGGAGACGCTCAAGATTGCTGCTGTTGCGACAACGGCTGATTTGATCACGATCCCACACGGACACTCGACTAATGCTGGAATTCACTTTTCAGTGGCCCAGTCGCCAATTCATACTCCGTACCAGGAGTTTCTGATCAAGTGGAATATCGTGCACCAACACTTCCTGAAAGACCCGGTTACTCCTGAAAACGGCATGATCAAGGCACCGAACGGCATCGGAATGATGATGGATCTCGATCCCGACAAGATCGAACGTGAAGAAGAACCAAATTTCGGGTATTAGCTAGTTCGTTCGGTTTCTTGACGAGTCGAACATCTATTATGCGCAAATTGCAAAATGTGTTTTTTTCGAACGAGAGATTCCCTTCAATTTTTCGTGCGTCAACACACTGACATTCTGTGTTTGAGACAAGCGAGGTAATGGTGATTGCCGCCGCTGTTTTCATTTAGCGCCGTGTCATTGGTTACAAGTGGGATCTTGTAAATGAAGATCTGCTCATAAGTTGAGTCTTTTACCGCTGGGTGACGAAATCCTGGATACGATTCTTCGACTTGTAAACCGTCGATGTGTAAGTCGATGAGTTCAATTTCATCTTAGGCGAAGACAGTAATCACCATACGGCCGGCTGCCACGAGACTTCTTGTCGGTTGGGCTACCTCTGGGTAGATCGACGTAACATAGAGTGAGGACGCGACAAGACGATTGATTTCGGCGATTCGTTTTTGCTCATCGGCGAGTTGAAAGGCGTCGCCGTTTGGAGTCGTACCCGTTTCAGTCTCAACGGTCACCGGTCACAAACCTAAACAGAGCACACCAAAATAAACCAGTTCAAGCTGCTCTTGAACCTGTTCCCCATCTATTTATACATTCTGGAGTAACGTTTTCCATCGGTTATTTGGCTAATTTCACGAGTTGTTCCGCGTACGATCGTTCCATTTCGGAAAGTTTGTCGACGCGTCGTCGGAAATCCGGCTCGGTGGAGAATTTTGCGTTTACAAACGCGTCGAGAACCTCTTTTGCAACTTCGATCCCGATGATCCAGGCACCCATACAGATTAGATTCACGTCATCGTGCTCGACTCCTTGGTGAGCGCAGTGAGTGTCGTGGGTGAGGGCGGCGCGAATTCCGGGCACTTTGTTTCCGGCGATTGCTGCTCCAACTCCAGTGCCACAAACAAGGATGCCGCGCTCGGCCTCGCCAGAGAGAATTGCGGATGTGACTCGTTGAGCAATATCAGGAAAGTCGACAGGGTCTTCGGAGTGGGTGCCATAGTCGGTGACATCATGCCCTTGTGACTTCAAGTATTCGACTACGGGAGCTTTCATTTGAAACCCAGCATGGTCTCCTCCTACTGCGAGTTTCATTTGAATCAACCTTTCCTAGTTCGAAATAATGAGTAAATCTTGTGTGAATTAAGAGCGCCTATAAGTGCTGGAATAATCCGCTCGGGTCAGCCCACTCGTCGGGGACTCGAAGTGACAGAACGGTGGCATCGCATGTTTTCACGCCATCGTGAGAGTAAAAATTGACCCCGAATAGCGATTTCTTATCGGACTTCTCGGTCAGGCGCGCCCGAGCAGTAACGGGGCCATCGAAACGTGTCGGCTTCCGGTAGTTGATGGTCAGTGATGCTGTCGCGTACCAGATCTTGGAACCTTCGCCGATTTCTCGTCCTTCGACCCGATATGCGTCCGCGATTGCCGAACACACGCCGTGACAGTCGATTATTGCGGCAATCGTGCCACCATTCATTACATCTGGAGGCATAGCAGCGTGGTGAGGTTCAGGTTGATACACGCAGACCGACTCGTTGCCGTCCCAGAACGATTTAATCCTCAAGCCTTTGTCGTTCCACGCTCCACACCCGTAACAATGATTGCCGTGTAGACCGTCCTGAAAATATATGCGCTCTTCTTCGTGATGGCTCATACTTCCTCCGGGTAAGTGAAAATCGCCACGACCACCTTCGATGCACACACATTACCGACTGAAACTTGAAAACAAAAGTATCCAACGTGGATAACCACACATCAAAAAACCATGTTTACGGCTGAGACACTTGGGCGGTCGCTGCTATATGTGTCGTTAGTGACTTTTTTCTTGCTATCAGTTTGGTTTTAAACTAACGCAATTTCGGGCGCGCAGTGCCGTATTTCAGTTCGAATTGATTATCCAGCAGTACGCGCGCCACGGCGTCGCCGGCGGTAGCGACGTGAGTTTTTACGTGATTTTGTTGCGCCGTTGGCAGAACTGGCAGGTCTATCCGGTAACGTGATGTGGTCGCCAGAAACGCTATTTGTGGCAACGCTAAATTTGCGAGCTTTCGTACTACCGGGCGCCTTAGAACTGGGTTTGATACCTTCCAGTTCAGATAAGTACTGGCCTGTAGACGATTTTTTGACCGAGGCGACGAACTCCGGCGTTCCTTCCGCAACTAGCTTTCCGCCACGTTCTCCAGCCATTGGACCCATATCAAGAATCCAGTCGGCGTTCTTGATTAGATCCAAATGGTGCTCGATCAAGACAATCGAGTTACCGGCGTCGACCAAACGGTGCAGCACGATCATCAACTTAGCGGCATCGTCGAACGATAAACCGGTTGTCGGCTCATCGAGAATGTAGACGGTTTTACCGGTTGAGCGTTTCGACAGCTCGGATGCAAGTTTTATTCTCTGAGCTTCACCACCCGACAGGGTCGTTGCCGGCTGCCCCAGATGTACGTAGCCAAGACCCACATCGATCAGCGTCTTCATCTTGTTGGCTATCGAAGGGATGTTAGCGAAGACGTCCGCTGCTTGCGAAACCGTCATGTCGAGCACTTCGGCAATTGACTTGCCCTTGAACTTGATTTCAAGTGCTTCACGGTTATAGCGAGCCCCAAGACAAACTTCGCAGGGAACAGTCACATCGGGAAGGAATTGCATCTCGATTTGGACGTATCCGGCACCACTACAGGCTTCGCAGCGACCACCTTTTACGTTGAATGAGAATCGTCCAGCTTTGTAACCACGTGCCTTCGCTTCTGGCATCGAAGCGAATATTTCACGAATGTTTGTGAACACTCCTGTGTAAGTAGCAGGATTCGAGCGCGGAGTTCGACCAATAGGTGATTGGTCGATATTGATCACCTTGTCTACATGTTCAAGTCCGATCACGTTGTCGTGATCGCCAGGTCGGTCCTTCGATCGGTAAAAGTGTTGAGATAGTTTTTTCGAGAGAATCTCGTTGACCAGCGTGCTTTTGCCGGAACCAGATACACCTGTGACACAAGTAAGAGTGCCGAGAGGGATTGCAACGGAAATATTCTTGAGATTGTTCTCGCGTGCGCCAACTATTGCGATTTCGTTCCCATTTCCTTTGCGACGGTTGTCGGGAACTGGAATCGTTTTGCGACCACTGAGGTAGGCACCGGTGAGAGACACATCGTTTTCAAGGATCTCGCTAATAGGTCCCTCGGCAACAACGTTTCCGCCGTGTTGACCAGCTCCTGGCCCGAGATCGATAATGTGGTCGGCGGCGCGCATTACCGCTTCATCGTGCTCGACGATTAGAACGGTATTGCCTACGTCGCGCAGGCTCTGGAGAGTTCCGATTAGCCGATCGTTATCAGCAGGGTGAAGACCCACTGAAGGTTCGTCACATACGTATAGAACACCCATCAAGCCGGATCCGATTTGAGTGGCGAGTCGGATTCGCTGCCCTTCACCTCCAGAAAGCGTCGCCGCAGCGCGATCCAAAGTGAGGTACTCAAGCCCAACTCTTGAAAGGAACCCGAGCCGAGCCTCTACTTCTTTCAGGATTTGAGTAGCGATTGATTGTTCGCGGTTGCTCATCGGGTCAACCGCTTCATTACTGTGTTCACCCTCTCCTGGCCAAACTCCCGTGCGGCACGCCTCGACCCATCGGAGAGCGTTTTCGACAGACTGCTGAGTGACTTCCATCACGTTCATGCCGAGAATGGTTACCGCAAGCACTTCGGGTTTTAGTCGAGCGCCACCGCATGTCACACACGGTCGCTGCGTCATATAGCGATCGATGTCTTCTCGAACCGCGTCGGATTCGGTGTCGACATGTCGGCGTTCCATGTTCGGGATCACGCCTTCAAAGCTGGTGTTCCAATTGTAAACACGGCCTTTTTGCGTGTGATGAGATACTTGGACTTTCTTACCGGCAGTTCCATAGAGAATGACACTGAGATCGTCCTGGCCGAGGTCACGAACGGGTGTATCCATCGAGAAACCGAAGTGCTCGGACAACGACTCGAGCATCGAGTTGTACCAGGGCGAGCTCGACCCTGAACTAGCCCAGGGAGTTATTGCTCCGTCGTTCAGGCTAAGCGATTTGTCCTGGATCACGAGGTTGGGGTCTACTTCGAGCTTGTAACCAAGCCCCGTACAGGTAGGGCACGCACCGAACGGGGTGTTGAACGAGAAATTTCTTGGTTCAAGTTCGGCTATCGAAATGTCACAGTGAACGCAAGCGAAGTGTTCGGAGTAGACGACATCTTCGTCATCGGCTCCGCCTCTGTCCAATTTCGATGCAATCAGATTGCCGTCGGCAAGACGAAGTGCCGCTTCGACTGACTCTGTGAGACGACCTCGATCAGTGTCTTCTCGAACGATGATTCGGTCGACAACGACTTCGATATCGTGCCATTTATTCTTCGCGAGTTTGATTTCTTCCGAAAGGTCGATTGTTTCGCCGTCAACACGTACTCGAACAAAGCCGTCGTTTCGCGCGGTTTCGAAAACATGTACGTGTTCACCCTTCATATGAGTGATCATTGGTGCGAGAATTTGCAGGCGGGTTCCATCGTCCCAGCTCAGTATGGAATCGACAATTTGTTGCACTGTTTGTCGTTCTACTGGTCGCCTACAATTATGACAATGTGGTCTACCTGCTCTTGAAAAGAGCAATCGGAGATAATCGTATATTTCTGTGACTGTCCCCACAGTTGATCTAGGATTTCGCGATACTCCTTTTTGATCTATAGATATAGACGGGCTTAGGCCTTCTATATGATCTACATCAGGTTTTTCCATTCGACCTAGAAACTGGCGAGCATATGCTGATAGCGATTCTACGTAGCGTCGCTGTCCTTCAGCAAAAATTGTGTCGAATGCCAGACTGCTTTTCCCAGAACCAGAAACTCCGGTGATCACAGTCAATGCGTCACGCGGGATTTTGATGTTGAAATTTTTAAGATTGTGTTCGCGGGCTCCGCGAATAACGAGGTCTGGCTCAGGCATATTTTAGGTAACTATCGCGCATTTTGGAGCAATACCAGAACGTTTTTGGGTGGACTGAATCAGTATGTTTATGGAGCGTTGCTCAAAGTTAATAGGCAAGTTCCAAGAGTACAACTCCGAGTTTACTAATCTATCGCAAATGTGAATAACACGATGTCAGGTTCAAGATATTTATATGCTTAAGTTTCGGTTTTTTTCGACCTGACTTCATCCATAAATGCTTCGGATCTGAGCCCGCGATCTAACACATAGTGTATTTGGGCTCTAAGAATGCGGGAAAGTTGGCGTTTTTCTTCTTCACCAGCTTTAATAACTTTTGCATTCATGAGTTTAGCCTTAGATAGAAACCTCAGTAGCTTAATTGTATTTAGGCTGGCTGGTAGTAAAGCGGTTTCAATAACTGGTTTTGCTTGATTGCTTAAGAGTCCACCGCGTTCAGCTGAATAAAGGTGATTTGCCGGTTTAAGTTCAATACCTGTTTCAACACATCGTGACATTTCTGGTTGAAAGCCACTTAATTGCAGTAAACGCATTTCGAAAAAACGAGTAATCATATCCGTGTTTGTAGTGGTTTCTAAAGCCTCTAATACACTGAGAAGTAATCTGAAAAGTGGTTGGTTAGATCCGTTCTCGACAGAGAACTGCTCTGATATTTCTGAAATATATGAGGCACGTGAAAAACGTTCAAGATCATCGCGAAGTTTCCTGAATCCGTTCAGTGTAGATGCTTGGCTAAGCCCGTGAAGAGTGGATGTTTCTCGTACTGAAACGCTTACATGTTTAAGCATGTCGAGATGTCCACCGATTTTGGAACCTGGCTTTCTAGAAGCTTTAGCCACGCCACGGACTAGTCCATGTATGGGTGTGACCAATGTGATTATTCGGTCGGCTTCCCCCAGATTGCTTATACGGACAACGACACCCTCGGTTGTATATGTGATGGGACGTCGTTTTGTGGTCATGACTTAATTATGTTGAGTCTTTATTTTTATTTGAGATGCAATAAATTTTTCGGTATTTAATGTTGATTTAAATATTTAATTTAATTGGTGTGGTTGGGTTTCTAAATGATTAACTATTATCAACACGCAAAAAGGTAAAAGGTTCCGTGTATCTATTTGTAAGTAAAAAGAAAAATACTCTCGTAACCGTGTAAGACTGAACTCAACGATGAACGATCACGTTTACGTGTATTCAATACGAGTAGGATGTTTAGATTATTTCAGATTTTATGTTTGTTGCTACGAAATTTCGGCTCGGCTTTCTAGTGCGTGAGCTAACGTTGAATCGTCAGCATATTCAATATCAGATCCGCTAGGTAGCCCGCGAGCTAGTCTAGTAACTTTGACGTCGAGTGGTCCAATTAATTGTTGGATATACATTGCAGTAGCTTCGCCTTCAAGATTGGGATTAGTGGCGACTATAACTTCTGTAACTGATCCATCGCGTAGCCGTTCTAAAAGTTCTCGGAGTTTTAGGTCGTTAGGGCCAATGCCGTTAACCGGTGAAATAACGCCGTGTAATATGTGATACTTTCCCGAATATACCCTTGCCCGTTCGATCGCTATGACGTCAAGCGGTTCTTCGACTACACATATGCGAGTTTTGTCACGTTGCAGATCTGTGCAGATTTGACATTCTGCAGATTCAGATATGTTCGCGCATGTATCACAAAGTACTACGCGGTCTTTTAATTCTGCGATTGCACCAGCGAATTCTTCCGCTTCTTCTTTTGGCATTCGTATTAGATGATATGTAAGCCTTTGTGCACTTTTAGGTCCGATTCCAGGCAATCTGTGAAATGCCTCGATTAGTCTTGCGACTGGTGGCGTTACAGATGGTGCTGTGTCGGACTGGGCCATGGGTTAGTTTGGGACTTTCGAGTTCTTGTTGGTAGTATCACATTAAGCCTGGAATGTTTAGACCGCCTGTGATTTGTCCCATCTTATCTGAAGCTAGTTTTTGAGCATTATCCATTGCTTCGTTTACAGCTGCTAGTACTAAATCTTGCAGCATTTCAACGTCTTCTGGATCCACTACTTCTGGGTCTATATCGATAGAATCTACTTTGGATCCTCCGATTACCGTGACTTTCACCATTCCTCCACCGGCAGTGGCTTCAGTTTTGGCTGACGCTATTTCTTCTTGTGCAGCTGCAAGCCGTGCCTGCATTTGTTGCGCTTGCTTGAGCATGTTTTTGTTCATCATAGAACTAGCCCTTATTTATAAAGATGTTCCGGCTTTGAGCCATTGATATAAATAAGGCACCGGGACGTTGCTAATATCGATTCGCTAATGATACTTGCTAACCGAGGTAGACGAGAAATTAGTATCCCTAGTGAATAGTAATAATTTCTTTATTAATCTGTGTTTGATTTTTGGTTTGTAGTATCTTCAGAGATTACTTTGGCTCCCATTGCCATTGCTGCTCGTACCATAGCGCTTTCTTGAGCTGCGGAGACATTAACACCGGTTTTTTCTCTAGAATCTTCGTTTGGATCCGTCTCTTCGACAGCTTCTGATGGTGATCTAACTTCAAGCTCAAGTCCTGAACCATATGTATCTGTAATGGCTGTTTTAAGAGCATCTTTTGATCTTTGGTCTTGCATTTCTTCCATGAAATTGTTTTTTATGGAGTTGCTCTTGAATCGAAGTGTGAATCTATTGCCTTCTGGTTCTGGCACAGCGACATTCCGTAACAGGGGACCGACTACAAATTTACGGTTTTTGGTTCGACGCATTGCCCAGAGTACTTTGTCCCATTTTTCTTCGGCGGGGGTCTTTTCTCGTCTGCGCGGCGTAGAGATTTGTTCTGATTCAGATGTTGGCTTGATTCTCATATCAGAATTACGCGCTGTTGCTGTGGTACTTGCAGGCAAAGCTGTTTCCTCCAACGTTGGATTAACAGTAGTTGTCTTTGGTCTACTAGTCTTAGCAGTGGCTTTTACTACTGCAAGTTCGAGTGGAAGAGGTGACGATGTGCTCCCGCTAATTTCTGCCTGTCCAAGTGCGGTTAGGATCTGAATAATGTGGTTTAGGCGCGCGGGTCTTGCTGCTGCGGACATTGCTTCAGAGAATTCAGATCCCTGAGTAATGGAATCGTCGACTCCTGCTTTCATTAACATAGAAACACGAAGTGCATCAACAGTCCCTGATCGTAGTGCATTAAGATCCGCTCCGCGTTCGGCTTCACGGTTAATTATTGTTAGCGCCTGAGGTGTATCTTTTGCGAGAAGGGCATTTGCGAGTTCAGTGCTTGTTGCCGTATCTCCTAGCCCTAAAAGCTCTCTAGCTTGCGCTTCTGTAATTTCTGACGGGATACTATTTTCACCAGTTTGACCGTAAGAAATATGCAGTTGTTCCAGGAGGTTCTCCGCATCGCGTAATGAACCCCAAGCCGCTCTGGCAATCATTTCGAGTACCGAAGGTTCAGTTTCAACATTTTCAGATTCGCATACCTCAATTAGCCGTTCTATGACGTCTTCATTTGAGAGGCGTTTGAAATCGTATCGTTGGCACCTGCTGACTATAGTTGCTGGCAACTTGTGTGCATCTGTGGTCGCAAGAATCATAACTATGTTAGGAGGCGGCTCTTCGAGTGTCTTGAGAAGGGCATTGAATGCGTGGTCAGTGAGCATGTGCACCTCGTCAATGATGTACACCTTGTACTGACCTGATACCGGCTGATACTGTACGTTTTCGCGTAGTTCTCTGATATCTTCGATGCCTCTGTTTGAGGCTGCATCTATTTCAATGAGATCTAGATAGCGACCTTCATCAATTGCTTTTGAAACTTCAGATTCTGTGATTGGTTCGCCATCTTCGGTTCGTTCAGAATTAAGTGCTTTAGCTAGTATTCTAGCGGTGGATGTCTTTCCAACTCCTCGAGGTCCTGTGAACAAATAGGCGTGTGAAACACGGTCAGTAGATATTGCCCGTTTTAGAGTTTGTGTAACGTGCTGCTGTCCCGCCACTTCGTCGAAACGAGTAGGGCGCCATTTTCTGTAAAAAACTTGGCTATTTGACACTTTAATGATGGTTTATCTGCTTAGCTTTAGTTTGTTCAACGCAATCAGTGAAGATTCCCGACAGTATTGCATTTGTTTTGCTGAACATAATTTTTTCTTCTTCAGGTTCGGCATGATCATATCCGAGTAAATGAAGAATTCCATGTATTGTTAGCATGGCAATTTCTTGTTCTGGAGATTTTCCACTTTCTTTTGCCTGTCTAGTGGCCTGGGGAATTGAAATAGCTATATCCCCTAGGCGTCTGAGTTCAGTATATTCGGATTCTGGTTCCCATTTGGCAACGTCAGGCCATTCGCCGTTAGTTTCTGAATTAAAAGAGAGCACATCTGTGACCTTATCTTCACCTTTAAATTCGCGATTTAAATTACGAATTCGGTCGTCATTTGTGACCATTACTGTCAATCGATCTGGTCCGATGAATTGTTCTGAATCAAGACTTGCTAAAGCAGATTTCATAATTAAATCAACATTCGATGCCGGGAGACCAAAGAGATCTATAACGATCTCGACTCTCTCGTCTTCTGACATAAACGAATCGTTATAGGAAATCGATTTCAATGTGTTGACATCCTAGCACGCTGGAGTTGTCAATTTAGGCTGTTTCTGGCGTTTAGCTTATGTCATTTTTGTGGCTAATTCGGCTTCTTCAGCCAAAACTCTAACCTTTGAATAGAGCGGTGCGTATCTGGCATCCGCATTGGCAAGCTCGCCGGCTTCCAAGCGTGCTTTCAAAATGTTTAGGCGTATCTCAGGTGACTGCAGTTGCCCAATTTCTAGGTATGTTCGAGCGTTGTATAAGCTGGGAATTAATTTATCGCTTATTCTTTTTGCGATCCATCGTTCTGCCGGAGGTGCAGCGATTTCTTCAGCCATTCTTACCGCTTCTTCTAGTGTTGAAAGGACCTCTGGTGCGGTGGGCCAGAGATCTTCGGGTTCTATTATTTGCATGTGTTTCTATTTGTACGTGTCATTATTGCAATTGTGTTACGCAGAACGGGATATTTTTTTTGGAGAAACCAAAATATAACTACTATTAGTGCTCCGCAACAATCTGCAATCACGTCAATTATCTCTGCTGAACGACCTTCAATTCCAGATTGGTGTATTTCATCAAGAACGCCATATATGAATGCCCATAAAACAGTGGCATATCCGATTAAGTACTGTGAAAGTAAATTGACACGTATGAACATGCGTAAAACTAGCCCGCTTAAAACAAGGTAAAGCGTGACATGAACTATTAACGTGGTAAGCGGTAGCCATTTTATGGCTTCATTTACATCATCGAATTTACTAATCGGCTGATCGGAAAGGTAGTAAATTACTCCCATCCATATCATTACTAATGAAGCCCACAATAACGGTTTATCGAATTTATTCAAACCACTTTGAGTCGAAAGCTAGGCTCATTGGAGTCCACCAATCGCTTTCTTCTGCTTCTGGTACTTTCTGCTGGAATGTCGACATCAAATCGTTCCATTCTTCGGCTCTTTTCGAAGATGTGTAACTTTGAAAATCCAATCTTGGGTCAAAATTGTCGGGAACTGTGCAATACATGAATAGGTGATTACCGATTCGAAAAATTTCCATCCTTTCGATTCCGATTCCTTTTAAAGCATCAATTACTTCAGGCCACACATTTCTATGGTATTCCTCGTATTTGGCAATGATCTCAGGGTCGTTCTGTAGGTCAAGTACCTGTGCAATTGATTTGGACACTCGTGGCCACTCCCATATATTTCAAAGTAAATATCGCTGCATTTTTGTTGTTTCATAGCCTACACTTTGTCGCAAATGAAATATTCATTTGTATCCAATAAAGGAATGTTCAATGGAACGTGTAGGATTTGAGATGAAAATTCATCCTGATATGGTAGCTGAATATCAACGTCGCCACGACGAAATTTGGCCAGAGATGTCGGATGCCCTAATGCGCACTGGATGGAGAAATTACACGATTTTCTTCCGTGAAGATGGGACACTGTTCGGTTATGTAGAGTGTGAAGAATCATTTAAAGCATCGCTTGAAGGTATGTCCAGAGAGGATGTCAACGAACGTTGGCAAGACGATATGTCTCAGTTTTTCCAATTGCCTGAAGGTGCTCATCCCGATCAAAATATGATTCAATGGCGAGAGGTTTTTCACGCTGACTAAAGAAGGACTCGAGACGTGACTGTTCCACCATTTATTGATACTCACCACCACCTGTGGGATCTTGAAAATAACCCATACCCTTGGCTTGTAGAACCGATCGATCATTTCGTTGGCGATTATTCCACAATACGTAAATCATGGCTTATTGATGATTTACATAAGGCATCAATAAATCTTGATTTGCTGAAATCTGTTCATGTGCAGGCAGAATGGGATCATGATGGTGACCCAGTAGACGAAACTGCCTGGCTTCAAGGCGTGGCTGATGATCCTGAATCCAAAGGTATGCCGAATGCCATAGTCGCATATGCCAATCTTTCTGATCCAAATGTTGAGGCAACGCTTGAGAGGCATGCTGCCTATACCAACTGGAGAGGTATCCGCCATATGCTTAATTGGTCGGATAAGCAACCAAATTTTTGTTTTGCTGAAGCTGGGGGGCTGATGTCTGATCCTCAGTGGCGAGAAGGATTTAAACTTTTGTCGTCGTTTGGCGGATCATTTGATTTGCAAGTTTGGCCATGGCAGTTACAGGAAGCAGCAAAACTCGGAAATGATATTCCTGAGGTGCCTATGATTTTAAACCATACAGCGATGCCTATCGGGCGATCACCTAATGAACTTCGTATATGGAGGAAAGGCCTTGAAGCTCTGGGAGCAGTGCCAAATGTTTCGGCGAAGATTTCTGCACTGGGTATGTTGGACCAGACGTGGACTGTGGAGTCAATTGCTCCTTTTGTTTTAGACACCATAGAAATTTTGGGAATTGAACGTTGTATGTTTGCATCAAATTTTCCGGTTGACAGCTTGTTCAGCGATTATGCGACTGTATGGAATGCCTATGACGAAATAACTGCAGATTTCACTCAAGAAGAGCGAAACAAATTGTTCAAAACTAACGCAGAGAAATATTATCGAATCTAGTAACTGTTTTTGTGCATATTGATCCGTAGCATTAATTATTTTTAGAAAATGTCTGAAGTACAAAATATCTACCACACAGGTTTTGTCGTTCATAATCTCGATAAGTCCCTTGATTTTTATACAAGAGTTTTGGGAATGAAAATCGAGCTTGGACCAGTAGTGTTGGAAACCCCATGGATTTCAGCAGTAGTTGGTTATAAAAATGTGAAAATGCGTCAAGCTTGGGTTGGAGTTGGTGGTGGGCACTTTATTGAACTTAACGAATATGTAAATCCACGTGCTTCGGTACGTTCAGATCAGTTTGATCGCAATCGACCTGGATCCGCACATGTTGCAATGATAGTTGACGATGTCATTAAGTGGCGACAAAAGCTTAATACCGCAGGCATTAAGACTTTTGGACCAGATTATGAGCGTGAGTCTGAATGGCCTCGTGCAAGATATGCTACCTATTTTCAAGATCCGGATGGCAACTGGCTTGAAATGGTTTCTAGAGCTCCTGAACCTAAACACTGCAAGCCGCATTAATTACATTTTTATCAATGTTGAATTGTCTTAAAAAGTTCCTAGATATTTATTGCAATAGCTCACAGAAAGTACATACACCGGAGCACATTTTGAACGTATTCAAATATGGTGTTTGGGAGATTGATAAAGGTAACCCGCGTAAGGCAGTTGAGTATTTTTCTGAAGCGATTATCGCATCGCCTAATTCATCTAAATTACATCATTACCGTGCAGATGCTTATGCATTAGCCGGAAATCTTGAGTTAGCTATTATTGATTATGATATTTCTGTCCGTCTAAATCCTACTTACCCCGATACTTATTTGGATCGCGGCAACACTAATTACCGCTTAGATTTTTTGAGTAAAGCACTTAAAGATTTTTCTGAAGCGATACGCCTAAAACCAAACTGGGCTGAAGCCCATGCGAATCGAGCAGTCATTTATGCTGAACTCGGTGATATCGAAAAATCAAATCTGGATGCCAGCAAAGCCGCGGAATTGGGTTTAGATGAATCACAGTTAGAAGAGATGCTTGAGACCGTAAAGATTAATTTACCTGGATAATTCTGAGTTAAATCAACATGCCGAACCAACTAACATCATCATCAGGTCATTCTCATACATTCGATCCTAAAGCAGATCCAAATTCTGTCGTATTCGTTGGTGACGGTGAACCTCATACTCCTGAGGCGACTATTGCACGCCTGAGCAAACTACTAAAACAAGGTAAGTTGATCCCTGATCATTACTCATTAGGGGGTTCAGTTGCTGATCTAGAAAGCCGTATGGCTGATGAACTTGGTAAAGAGGCTGCCATCTGGATGCCGACTGGAACTATGGCAAACATTATTGGGCTGCGTAAGCATTGTGGCATTAATGCCAGAGTGGTTCTTCAAGAACAGAGTCATATCTATCAGGATGAGGGCGATGCGTTATCTAGATTGTGTTCGATAAATGCAGTTCCCCTTGCTCTAAACCGACCACACTTTACAGTTGATGAATTGAAAGAATCATTCAAGGCTTCTACGACTGGAAGAGTGCTTAATCCAGTAGGGGCGGTTTCTGTTGAAAGTCCTGTGCGCCGGCAGGCAGGGCAGGTCGTTCCTTGGGATGACATGGTCGCTGTGACCGAACTTTGTCGTAAAGAAGGCATTCCAGTTCATTTGGATGGAGCGCGTCTATATATGATGTCAGCTGTAACCGGTATTTCTGTTAGGAAATATGCATCTATGTTCGATAGTGTTTACGTGTCTAGTTATAAATATTTCGGTGCCCCATTTGGCGGTGTACTTGCCGGGAAAGCTGAATTTGTCGATGGCCTTTTCAATGATCGTCGAATGTTTGGTGGAGGTATTCCTTTTGGTTATTTAGCCGCAGGTCTTTCACTGGAAGGAATAGACGATTTTGAAGTTAAATTTGATAAATCTTTAGCAAAGGCTAAAAATTTATTTGAGGGTTTAGACGAAATTTCTGGGATTTATGTACGAAAATTTAAAAATGGATCCAATATTTTCGAATTGCAACTTGATGATTCAATTGACGCTGAAAAATTTACAGAGTCACTTTTGCAGGCAAGTATTGTTTTAAATTGGCCTAGTTCTGAATGGCCACGACCACTTCTTCACGTTAATAGTTCGATTCTTCGGCTACCTAATAGTGAAATTATTCAAGCTTTTTCAGATGCCTATCAGCGTTCTCGTAAGGACGTTAGTTAAGTTACGACCTTCCATTAGGTAACAGCCCACCGTTTGTTTTTACTTCGAAGATTAGTACTACAACATCAACGCGTGTTAATAGAGTGTTTACGGATTACGCCCGAATACCGAACGTAGATTCGAATTCGCTCCATATGTTTTCATCGATCGGGGATGTCGCGATGTGAAGTGAGTCTTCAAGTTGAGCTAGATTGGCGGCACCAGTTAGCACAATTCCTTTCCCTTGCACGGGAGCGTTTATAGCGAACTGCATGGCTAGGTGTCGTATGTTAACGTTTCGATCCTGACACCATTTCCACATCTGATGTGCTTTTGGATAGGCATTTGGATCTCTAAAACTGCCGACTGCTGCTGGGATTACCCTGCCGTTTTGGTCAAGAATTCCTTCGGTTGTAGTGTTCTGTTGATAATTTGAGATAGCGTGTTTTGGTTCATGGCCAGCTAGTAAGCCATCAGCGATTGGGCTGCCAATTAGAATTCCGACATCGTGTTGAATTGCATACGGAATTGATTCTTTAGCGAGGGTTTGATCGAGGAGAGTGTAGTTTAGGAACGAAAGTATGATGTCAACTCCCTTATCGATGGCCTTCATGTGGAACTCAGGTTGGCGTACACCAACTCCGACCGCGCCTATTCGTCCTTTTTCTTTCCATTCCAGCATTACATCTAAGCAGTGATCTAACGGTTCTTCTATATCAAATCTAGGTCCATGTATCAGCACTGAGTCGACGTATTCAGTTCTGAGCCTCCTGAAGCTGTTTTCTAGACTCCAGGTGGTCGCCTTTCGTGACCAATTTCTCAGGACTTTTGGGTGCGATCCTACTTTTGTTTGCAGATGTACTTTGTCGCGCCAGCCGTCTGAAAGCGCCATCCCATAACGCTCTTCACTTCGACCGTATCCTGCCGACGTATCGACAAAGTTTATTCCACGTTCTATTGCTCCTCGTATTAAAGTTACGGCCTCTTCGTCAGTTTGTTCGTGACCGTCTAAATGGCCTCCGCCAAGTCCGAGCATCGTTGCATGTATTTCAGATTTTCCGAGTCTATGGGTCTTGAGTATAGTCATTTAACAAGTTTTGCTAAAAGTTTAGTTGTTTTTCCACCGCTCCAAGGGCTTCATCAATAACGGTCAAAAATGTCTCGGTTTCGTCTCCTGTGATTGTCAGTGGTGGTGCAATCGGCAGGATATATGCTGGAACGCGGATCCACACTCCTCTCTTCCTGAGCTCTTCTGTCAGCATTGTATTTACACCTACTGAGGGGCTAAAGTGTTCTTTTGTTTTGCGATCTTTGACGAACTCTATTCCTTGAATTAGACCAACACCTCGAGTGTCGCCGATAATTGGGTGTTTACCCTTCATCACTTCTAATGCTTCGGTGATTTGTGTGCCTCGGATTCGAGCGTTTTCGATCAGATTTTCCCGTTCTACGATGGCTAAGTTGGCAAATGCAGCTGCAGCACCTCCAGGGTGTGCTGAGTATGTGTACATATGTGACCAAACTTTATCTGGACCACCTGCAAATGCATCAGCTATGTTCTGGGTTGATATAGAACCTCCGACTGGGAAGTAACCTGATGTTATTCCTTTAGCAAAACTCATGATGTCGGGTGTGACACCCACAAAATTTGCTCCGAACCACTCACCTAATCTGCCGAACCCGGTAATTACTTCATCAAATATTAGTAACACACCGTATTTATCGCATATTTCTCGCACTAAAGGCCAATAGTTTGGTGGTGGTACAACGCCTCCAAGTGGCTGCGAAACAGGCTCTCCTATAACAGCTGATATTGATTCAGGTCCTTCGAATAGAATTGCCTGTTCGATTTCCTTAGCAGCGCGTTCACCATTTTCTTCTGGTGATGAAGAACCGTACTCATCGTGGTAGTAATGAGGCTGTCCAACCGTTACAACGTTAGCTGGTTTAGGTTGGTAATCGATGCGCGGGAATCCCGGGTGTCCGCCTAGCCACATTGTTCCGTAAGTTGAACCGTGGTATGAACCCCGACGTGAAATAACTTTATATCGTCCCTTGTCTCCTCGTCGGACATGGTACGCTTGAGCCATCTTTAGCGACGATTCATTCGCCTCAGATCCGCCTTGACAGAAAAATGTTCGAGAAAGTTTGCCTGGTGTAATTTCAGCTAATTTTGCAGCCAGTTGTATGGTTTTTGGCGTTGCGCCTGAATAGACATTCATGCTGATGTTAGTCAGCTGGTCATATATCGCTTTGGCGATTTCTTCTCTGCCATGTCCTGCATTGCGGAAGTACATACCGGAAATACCGTCAATGTACTGATTTCCATCTAGGTCGGTGACGTAGATTCCATTCGCTGATTCCATAAGAAGCGGCCCGCCTTCTTCGGCAAGAATCGTGTGATTGGTCATGCCCACGTGTAGGTGGTCTAGCACGGCTTGTCGCAGGGCTTTAGGGTCGTTGGCGGATGGTATAGGCATTATGGTGTAGTGAGCGGCTTTGGATTACTGAAATATTTTGATAAGCGAACATTGATCTAAATAATATTGAATTCGGTCTGTGTACATTATCGGATTAGTGTAAGTGGTAAACGTAACTGATGTACTATCCATAGTTGATATTAATTTAAGGTTTCGCCCATGGCGTAATGGTGGAATCGTTGGTGGAACATGTTTAGGTTTATTGCGAACAAGCGTCCGGCAATTGCGGGTTTGATTATTGGTTTGATAATAGGTTTGATGGTTGCTGGCGGGTATGGCGGTATGAGTGCATGGGTGTGTTCCGGTATAAGGACATGTCCGGCTAGCTGGCAACCATTTGTGTTGGTCTCGTCTATTATTTTCCTGATAGTTTTCCTGATCGTGTTTGTAGCAACAATTCTTTTTGTGCGTTTGTATCGAATCTTAGATACCTCGACTGGAAGCGTATAGACCTAAAGTTTTCATCTGGTTTCGTTTTTTTATGATCAGCAGGTGTATAGATTTGATTATTGCATTTAGCGAATGTAATTGATTTTGTTGCACTTTATAAATTGCTTCTTTGTAAAACATCAATGTTCGGTTGTCACTGGCGTATGAATTCTTACTTTGGGTGAACATTTCTGTTCTATTAGTAATTAATGGTCGTTCTGGTTGGATTACGACGTATAATCCGTCAGTTGAATTTTTTGTGGAATGCAGTTTACTGCTACCTGTTTGCGTAGCTGTACCCTGCATAAGTTAGGCCAAGATGAATGGATTGTTACCTTGGGTGGCAATCTTTGATACTTGGAGGAAAAGAAATTACTGATGGCGGAAACTAGTTTCGATCTTGTTGTTATCGGTGCAGGCCCTGGTGGTTACCACGCAGCGATTAGGGGCGCTCAACTTGGGTTGAGTGTTGCGGTTGTTGAAAAGGATGATGGGAGTGGTATTGGTGGTTTAGGTGGGGTTTGTTTGAATTGGGGTTGTATCCCTTCTAAGTCACTGTTGAAGAATGCAGAGGTTGTTAATCACCTGTCTCATGCTAAGGATTGGGGTATTGAGGTTGGTGAATGGTCGGCGAGTATGTCGAAGGCTGTGGACCGATCACGCGATGTATCGAAAGCATTGACTAGCGGCATTGGATATCTATTCAAAAAAAATAAAATAACTTTGTTTCAGGGTAAGGCGACTCTCATTTCTTCATCGCAGATTGCCGTTGAAGGCAGTGATACTTTGACAGCAAAGAACATCGTAATCGCAACGGGAGCTCGCGCAAGGAGCTTGCCAGGACTTGAGATTGATGGTGAAAACATTATTACGTCCCGACATGCTTTGGAACTTCGAGAACAACCGGAAGCAGTTGCAGTTATTGGTGCTTCCGCGATCGGCAGTGAATTTGCTTACTACTTCAACTCTTACGGCGTGAACGTAAAAATGTTTGAAATGCTTGACCATCTAGTCCCAAGAGAGGATGAGGAGGTTTCAGTTGAATTGGAGCGACAGTTCAGCAAACAGGGAATTGAATTTGTAGTGTCTGCAAGCGTTTCTGGTGTTGATAAGCGAGGTGGCAGGTTAGTAGTTCAGTATGAAGTAAGCGGTGAAAAACAGGAATATGTTTGCGATAAAGTGCTTTTAGGCGTTGGAGTTCAACCGAATACAGATGACATCGGCCTTGAAAATGTTGGCGTTAATACCGTTGGGTCAGGTTTTATAGAAGTTGACGGCAATATGCGCACAAATGTTAGCGGTGTATATGCCGTTGGCGATGTGAACGGAAAATTAATGCTGGCTCATGTTGCATTCGATCAAGGTGTTGTTGCCGCTGAGACCATTGTTGGACATGAGACACAACCGATCGAAGATTACACTAATATGCCACGGTGTACTTATGCTCAGCCACAGATTGCATCAATTGGTTTGACTGAAGCTCAGGCTAGGGAAAACGGTGTGAACTTGAAAGTAGGCAAGGTTCCATTTCAGGTTGCAGGTAAATCTGTCGCTATCGGTGAGCCACAGGGTTTTGCAAAAGTATTGATCGATCATGATACTGGTGAAGTTATCGGTGCCCATATAATTGGGCCTGAGGCGACAGAACTGATCGCCGAGGTAGGAATGTTGCAATTCCTCGAAGGTACGAACCTTGAATTGCACAGGATGACACACGCTCACCCCACTCTTTCAGAGGCTGTTAAAGAGGCTGGAGCGGCGGTCACTAATGAAGCAATACATTTTTAGAATGCGACTAGTACGCTCTTAATAAGTCTTAATCTTTACCAATTAAATTGTCATGAGCCATCTTACGTTTTTCATAATATTTGTCAGTGATAAGAGGTAAATAATTGTCCAAAAAGAAAACTACAGTTACACGGTTGTACACAGGCGATGATGGCCAATCTCACTTTGAGGAAATTGTAGTAGATATGTTGCCAAATATAGTTGGGCACATTTCTGAGACTTTTGGAGCGACCGGTATAGTTTTTCGTGAGACGAGTGGAGATTATGATTACGACTTTCACACGGCTCCACGTCGTCAGTATGTTGTGAACCTGGATGGCGCAGTTGAGATTACGGTAGGTTCAGGCGAAAAGCGTGTGTTTGGCGCTGGTGAAGTTTTCATATGTGAGGATACGACCGGCCAAGGTCATATTTCACGTGCTGTGAACGGTGAAATTAGACGTTCGTTGTTTGTAACACTCGACTAAGTTTTTTCTACTGTTCAATTGGACCGCCTAATTTTATTTCAGAAACTAACCAGTTATTCTAATCTTCACAGTTTTTGATTTTATCCC
The DNA here is from genome assembly GCA_002306745.1 of Dehalococcoidia bacterium UBA1332. Lineage (GTDB taxonomy): Bacteria > Chloroflexota > Dehalococcoidia > Lucifugimonadales > Lucifugimonadaceae > Lucifugimonas. The sequence continues at coordinate 39,579 of DBSW01000018.1, forward strand.
TTAATTTTAATGGTGTTACTTGTGATGTTACACAACTGGCGCAGCGCCTCCGTCCATATTTATTGCTGTGCCTGAAATGTATGAAGCACGTTCAGATGCGAGGAATGCAATTAAATCACCAGCTTCTCGTGCTTCTCCAACCCTTTTTAGCGGAACGTTTTTGCAGCGTTTCGAATAATACTCTTCAACGTTCGTTACTGTACCCGAAGCGACAGCAGCCTCTGCCTGCCTTAGGTTTTGGGCACTTCTAATTGATCCGATACAAATGGTGTTGATCAGAATTCCGTATTCTCCATATTCTTTTGACATCGATTTAGTCATAGCGATTCCGGCAGCTCTGGACATGGCGGTCGGAAGGCTCGAGTATCCTGCTGCTTTTCCGGCAGCGGTTGTAATGTTGATTATGCGACCCCATTTATTTTCTTTCATTTTGGGAATCACCTGTTTTGCGCAGTACATTGCGCCATGAACTTTAAGATGCATGTCTTCATCAAGCATTGATTCGTCTAGTTGCTCGAACGTGTTAGCGTTTCCGTGTCCAGCGTTATTTATAAGAATGTCAATGTCACCGTGTTGTTCTCGGATTTGTGAGAATGCATATTCAACACTTGATGGATCTGACACATCACAGCAAATTCCTTCAATTTCACCTACTGCAGTCGACTGAATTTCTTCTATAGCAGCATCTAATTTGCTGCGTGTCCTTGCGAGTATGACGACATTTACTCCTTCTTCAGCGAGTATGTGTGCAGCGGCTTTTCCTATTCCTTCGCTTCCGCCAGTTACGGCTGCGGTTCGTCCTGAGATTCCTAGATTCATGTTTTTTTACCCAGCATTAGACGCATGTTTTATGAACTGATTTATATACGTCGCTTTTGATTTGTTACCTGAATTAATACAGGTGATTGGAACATAAATCGTATCGCACCTGAACTCTGTCAGGGGTAAACTGCGCTCGCTTTGACAAACATAAAACCTTCTAACGAATCGCTATCGACCACATTTGGAGATACTGGAACCGAACTCGAAAACAGTTCTGAGACTCACGCTGGACTAGGTTTAATGTACGGCCTTTCAGCAGGCCATGGGATCAAACACTTTGGGCAGGGAGCTCTACTTGTAATGATTCCTAGTATCAGGGCAACGCTTGGTTTAGGCGATGTTGCTATTGGTGGGATGTCTTCTGCTCAGTCAATTTCTTCAGGGATAGCAAATATTCCAGCCGGAATACTCACAGATATGTTCCGAAAAAAGATAGCCTGGATTTTGCTAGCATCGATGCTGATGGTGGGTGTGGGTTACATAATTATTGGGTCTTCACCGGTTTACTGGGCTTTGCTAATTGGTGTGACGATTGTAGGGTTTGGTACTTCGCTATGGCATGCTCCCGCGTTTGGGACTCTTGCAGCGAGATATCCCGAAAGACGCGGTTTTGCGATGGCCGCTCATCTAACAGGTGCTCAAATTGGGAATACTACTTCTCCATTGATAATAGGCTTTTTGCTTGCAGGATCCATCGGGTCATGGGTTGTATTTAGCGGAATCGATTGGCGATGGCTTTGCGCGATCATTTCGATTCCTACGTTTCTCACCGGGCTGGCTGTAATTACTCGTTTTAAGACTGCAGGTGCTGAGTCCAAAGGTGATATCAGCTTAGGAGAGTATTTCAGCTCGGCTAAAAAGATGTTCACCAATACTGGAGTACTAGGAATGGCGTTGTTGGGAGCGATGCGAGGCGCTGTCCACAATTCTTTTCAAGTGTTTTTGGTTATATATATGCGAGAAGAACTGGACTATTCAGATACGTTAGTTGGTGTGCATGTTGCCTTAATTACTATGGCTGGAATTGTTTCTACTCCGATTATGGGCAACATGTCTGACCGAATCGGTCGTCGACCTGTGATTTCGTTTGCTATGACCACAATGACACTGCTGATATTTCTTTTTCTTTATTTTGATTCTGGTTTACCTATGACGATTTTGATAGCAGTGTTAGGGCTTTTCTTTTTTTCAGTAATGCCGATTATTAATGCTGCTGCTATGGATATGATCGATAAAGGCTCCGAAGGTTCCGGAACAGCACTGATGTTTACCGGCGGATCAATTGTTGGTTCGCTCACTCCTATTGCTGCTGGATTTATTAATCAAGAGACAGGCTTTCACGGCGTCATAATTTTTGCAGGGATCATTGCTGCTATGGGTGCTGCTTTGTCTTTGTTGTTACCGATGAAGGTCAGGGTTTGATAAGGACAGCCGAGATCGAATACTTAGCTAGCGTTCAATCGAAATACGTAAGGTTTAGGCACGCCTGATAAGGAGATATTGATGAAAGCTATCGACATTCACGCTCATATTCCAAGAATGCCAGGGATCCCTGAATACGGCATAGAATCAGGATTGCGTCGGATGTTTCGTATGACTGATGAGCCAGACGACGTGCTTAAGATGGTAGAAACTTATCGTTCTATTGATACTAAAGCGGTGATTTTTTCTGTTGATGCGGAGACTGAAACAGGTGACTTGCCTGACCCCCATGAATATATAGCTAAGACAGTTCAAGAAAACTCGGATGTGTTGATTGGATTTGCTAGTGTTGATCCACGAAAAGGTGACTTAGCTGTTGAAGAGCTCGAACGAGCAGTTACCCAATTAGGACTCTGTGGTTTGAAGCTTCATCCGATTCATCAGGCTTTTTTTCCTGATGACCCTAAATTCACGCCCTTGTTCGCTAAAGCTGAAGAGTTGGGGGTCCCGGTGATTATGCATTCAGGGTATGCCGCTGCAGGTGCGAATACTCCTGGTGGTGGTGGGTTCGAGTTAGCTTATGCGCGTCCGATACCTGGTTTCGATTCGCTAGCAGCGCGTCATCCCGAGTTAACAATCATTATGGCTCATCCAGCATGGCCATGGATTCAGGAGCAGATTGCAGTAGCTTTGCATAAGCCAAATGTTTATATAGATCTCTCAGGATGGGCGCCAAGGTATATTCCTAAAGAACTGATAATGGAGGCAGGTGGAAGGTTGAGAAAGAAAGTATTGTTCGGTTCGGATTATCCTTATATTTCTCCTGTTAAATGGATGGAAGAATTTGCCGAATTGGACATTCGCGATGAAGCTCGTCCACTGATTCTTCGAGATAATGCAGCGAAGATCTTGGGGATATAGGTTTTAAGTCTGCTGCTGCTGTTGCTACTGTTGATTTTGTATTTAAGCGATAATGAACTTAATTAAATACTAGGAATCGGTTAGCTATTAGATTAAAATAATGCGCCTCTCCGGAGGCGTAATTTGGAGAGGCGCATAGGCTCACTAGCGGAGACTATGTCAGCAACTTCAGAGCCCGTGAAGTTTGTTGACGGCATAAGGTTCGTGTGTCCGCACGAACCCTAGCTTTTCAATAAGTTGTCTCTACGCGATATTCGATTTTTGGCGTTAGAATCCCTATTTGTGTCTCACTCGACTACACTGGGATTTTTGTGGAACTGATCTGCTGTGGTACTGCAGAAGCTCCTGCTACACCTCCGTTAAGACTTGCCAAGGCAGATTTGAGACGGCTATCTAAAATTCGTAGACTACTAATGAGCTTTAGGCGTCGGTATTCTGGGATTACTTGGAGTTGCATTACATCTAGTTCGCCTGCGATTTTTAGTACAGCGTTTTCAATTAGTGCAGTGTCGGCTTCGACCGGCATGGCTGGCTGGATAACTGGTGTAGGCTCTGGTTCGCGTTCTGGTGCCCGTTTGCCGTTTACCACCTCGTCTATAATGTCTTCTATTGACATTGCGGTCGAGTTTTTTGCGCGTCCGACAATACGTTCAACATGTACGCTGGAAAGTCTTCCGTCAATGAATGGTTTAGCTATTTCTCGCTGTCTTACGTGATCTTCTATATCGGCGATTGAACGAGCCTCTTTAAATGTCAGCTCTCCACTGTCCACTTTATCTCCAAGTCCTGGATCTAAAGTGCGAATCAAGCTTTCGTAGTGATGAATAGTCCCTGGTGTAATTCCTGTGCGACGAGCTAATTCCTGCTGGGTTATCTCATGACTGTCTCGATATTCCATGAAGGCACGGCCAAGTTGCATTGGCGGTACCAGTGCTGAGTGGTATTGCTCTGCGAGCGAAAACTCCCAACGTTCCTGATCGGTGACAACGTTTTTTACGGTGCATTCGACCAAAACCTCACCGGCCTCGCGTGCTGCTGATAGTTTTCGTTCACCTGAGAGAAGCAGGTATCCGTTATCAGTAGAGAGGACTATGGGATTTCTTTTTGATCTCATAGATCGCGTGCTCTCACGGCGTGTTTTTTTAGTCGATAGGCGTGGTAGATCTGGGTCAGGGAATATTTGATCGATTGGAATCTTCAAATTGTTTTCCTCATCAGTTTTACGGATTGTCCGAACTTGTTTTTCTTCATATACGGAATTGCAACTAAAAATTTGCGGTTAAGCCGCCGAATCAGCGCAGTTCCAAAATTGCTGAAACCATTTTCCGCGTTCCAAAAAGTAGTTTCATAAACTGTCC
>DBSW01000057.1 GCA_002306745.1 Dehalococcoidia bacterium UBA1332
AATAATCGCTTATCCTAAATAGCCGTGTTCCCGGGTCGTTCAATGGTAGGACAGAGGACTTTGAATCCTCCAATCCTGGTTCGAATCCAGGCCCGGGAGCCAAATACACATCCATACCCGACGCGCACATTGCGTGACCATTTCAAGCAAATAGTTTGGCTAAATGTAACCGAGCTTCCGTGATGCCAAACCACACGAAATTGCATGCCGACTCCTTTAGTTTGCTAATAATTTCACGGAAATAAAATTATGAAAATTACAGACGAACAAGTTGAAGAGTTTGATGAACGTGGTTACATACTGATTCGCGATCTCTTAAGTCAAACCGAAATTGAAATCATTCAATCAGCTATTCCAGAAATTTTGGCACGCTCAGGTCCTGAAATTGTCAGGGAATCTGACAACCCGGATACAGCTCGACTTGCCTTTGGACCTCACTATTACTCCGAACCTTTCGCCCGTCTTGTTCAACTACCAAGAATAATTGAGCCTGTACGAACATTGTTACGTGATGAGGTATATATTCATCAAAGCCGCCTTAACCCAAAACCAGGATTCGGCACTGGTGGTGGATGGGAATGGCATCAAGATTTTCCACCATGGCACACGATAGATGGCATGCCTGAACCCCGATGCATAATGGTGTCTGTATTCATAGACGACTGCACACCAGTTACATCGCCGCTACTAGCAATACCAGGATCTCAAAAACATGGATTGTTGGACTCCAAGTTGCACGAAGATGCCAAAGGGCGTGGATATGCATTACACCACATCGGGCAAGAAGAGCTAAGCAAGTTGGCCGATGAAGGCGGCATAGAACCAATAATTGGCAATGCAGGCTCAGTAGCCTTCGTCCATTGCAACGTAGTACATGGATCAGCCAACAATGTATCTCCTTGGAGGCGTGCTATTGCGTATCTAAACTTCAATGCAACCAGCAACGGATGCACTAGCGACGAACGCCCTTGGTATCAAAACAATAGAGATTTCACACCGTTAAAGTCTATCTCTGACAATGCATTATTAGATCTAGCGAATGTTTAGAAATTTACTTGAACGTTTATGAAAGCAACTGAAGTTTCACAAGAAAAATTAATTTTCAGTCAGAAAACCAAATAAAGCTACGATCTCAATCTGTAGGGAAACTAAGCCATATAGATATTAAGGTTTCCGCAGCGTAATATGAAAATATGAACGGTAATTCATATATTAATGACCCAACTTACGAACAATGCGAGATTGAGTGCGTAAGCCCAAAACTTGTCTACCCTCTGATAGGTAAAGTCATAAACACTTCCGAGTCAGAACACGTCGCTGAAATGTTCGATGTACTGTCAGACCCCACTCGGCTCCGGATACTCCACGCCCTAAGCCTCTCAGGTGAATTATGCGTATGTGACTTATCGTTCCTAGTAGAGATGTCACAGTCCGCAGTTAGCCACCAACTCCGTAATCTAAGAACTGCTGGAGTCGTAAGTCGCCGTAAAAAGGGGAGAACTGCGTACTACGCATTGGAAGATCAACAGGTCACAGAACTATTACGAGAACGAATTAATTGCCAAATAAAGGCAAAATAAAGTGCCCGGCCTAGAACTAGATTTAATCACTAATACAACTAAATCGGACAGCAATACGACACCAGATAGATCCGCTATTTTACGCCGCGGTCTTAGGCTTGAGTATCTGAGCGTAGGATGGAACCTGGTCGAAGGCGGAATAGCGATTGGAGCAGGATTAGTAGCCGCCAGTGTGGCGTTAATAGGTTTCGGCGTAGACAGCTTTGTAGAAAGCGCATCTGCATCTGTAATCGTCTGGCGAATTATTTCGGAGAATCGAAATAAGATGAAACCTGACAAAATCCTCAGCATAGAAAAACAAGCACAAAAATTAGTTGCTATTTCGTTATTAATTTTTGGATTGTTTTTATTATTTGAATCAATTTCAAGCTTAGCAGCGCGGGAACAACCTGATGTCTCCCAAATAGGTATGATCCTAGCGGTATTATCCATCTGCGTTATGTGGTGGATTGCACGGTCCATACGCCAAGTAGGCAAACAGCTACACAGTCATGCTATAGAGGCAGATGCGACCCAGACTCTTGCTTGCTGGTGGATGTCAATTTCCCTTTTGATAGGACTTGGACTCAATGCAACATTCGGTTGGTGGTGGGCTGATCCGCTAGCCGGCATAGTCATCAGCATATTGATGCTGAGAGAAGCAAGAAATGCATGGAATGGCCAAGACTGCTGTAACCTCTAGTCCAATGTGTCATTACTGATACAGAATCTCAATAACGACACACTAATCGCTGACATTTTTCCCTTATTCCCCAACCTCATCCCAATCAGAAAGCTCTGTACAAATCAACTTACTAGAACTTAGTAATTTCTTGAGACCCAGTCTCAATATATTTACGGTACTCTTTTCATAAATGAACATTCCTAATCAGCAAGCATTGATTAGCGTTTTGGGACATCCCGTAAATCGCATCGATAGTGCAACAAAAATTAGGAAAAACAAAAAAACTTAAACGGAAAGATATGTAAATGAATCGCATTTTCATCAGGCAGTTCATGCTCGCGCTAATGCTGCCAGCACTGCTAATCGCTATCGCCTGTTCATCAGACGATACAAACTCCAATAATGAGCAATCGACTAATCCACAAATAACGGCCACCACAGAGCCAATAACTGACTCGTCTAGCAATCCTAAGTTGGATGTCGTCACCACACTTTATCCAATGACTTATTTTGCGCAACGAGTAGGTGGGGACCGTGTGAATGTCGAATCGCTTATTAAGGCTGGAGTCGAGGCTCATGATTTCGAGCCGACTCCAGGGGACATAAAACGGATAACTGAAGCTGATGTTCTGGTCTACAACCACCCGGCTTTCGAGTCATGGGTAACAGATGCCGTAGATGTTGCAGAGAACGAAAGGCTTGTTGTCGTCAAGACCGCTGATATACCTGATGACGCGATTGTCTTAGACGCCCACGAACATGACGAACATGACGAAC
>DBSW01000030.1:0-7746 GCA_002306745.1 Dehalococcoidia bacterium UBA1332
AAAGTATATCAGAGGTTTTGAAAGCGGATCGCTATTAAAATGCAACTGTGAGACCTCTCCGCATACTACACGATGGTCTCCACCCTCATAAACATTGCTTGTGTTGCATTCTATGCTAAGGAAACTGTCCTTTAAGACTGGGGTCAATGTGACGCCCGGGCTCCAATCAACCCCCTCAAATTTGTTTTTCCCTTTCTTAGCGAAGCGGTTAGAAAGATCTTTTTGTGCTTCGGTAAGCACATTGATGCAGAACGCCCCTCTTTCTAGCATCGGTTGCATAGTATCGGAACCCAGGTCTACGCAAACTAAGAACATAGGAGGATGCAGACTCAAAGAAGTCACAGAATTCATTGTGAGTCCGAAAGGATTATCTGATAGGTCCGCGGTGGTGACTATAGATACGCCTGTGGCCCAAAGGCCCGATGCAGTCCGGAATGTTGATTCGTCGATCTTTTGAGAATTCATAATAATGTAACTTCCTTTGCTTCATTGCGCTGTGCAGTGCTTTAAGTTATCTCGATATGATTAATGTTATCCAGTCTATCGCAAAAGGCCTTATTGTAGTAAGTCAATGTCTTCTCAATCTTGAGAAACTGAAGCAGCAAAGGTTAGAAGAATTAAAAGCTACTTAAATAATCTAATTTGTATGTATTTTTAATCAATGGCTGTCGCAAGGGGCAAATCCGGGCTATTTTTTCCCCAAGGTTTTGTTCGGTATGTATTCGATATGTATAGAGAGTTTGCAAAGCTCATACTCCAATCTAAGGGGCGAGAAAAAATACAAGATGGATAATTTACTGGGTAGCCGTAAGCTATGTAGAGTCAGGATGGTTTTACCATTCTTTCGTGATTCAAACATCAAGAAAGCGCTATTGTAGCGAGGTGTTTTATTTTTGTTCAAATCATGACAAAATGGGCTTCGCTTTGCAGTCCGGTGGGAGCAACTAGCAAATACGAGATCATCTGCTTATTCTAGCTTCCCCATATACAAATTGAAGTAAAGCGCAGACCGCGTAATACAGGGCTAAAGGGTTAAAAAATAAAATTGATGAGGAGAGGGGTTTGAACGCTGAGAAACAGACTTTAGGTCAGAAGCTAGCCAACTGGATGTTGGACCACCGTCTAACGACAATCACAATGATAATCATCCCCACGCTACTTTTAGCATGGGCTTTGCCCTCTATAGAGGTGTATTCGAGGTTCGCAGATCTGCTTCCCGCGAAACATGAATACATAAAGAACTATAACCGGATGAAAACTACTTTCGGTGGTGCGAATGTTGTGACGATGTCTTTAGAGGTTACCGGTGAGAACGATGATATCTTCACATATGAGACACTTAATAAAATTAAGTATTTGACCGATGAAGTTGATCTAATCAAAGGTGTTAATCACTATCAGGTAGCTAGCATTGCCCACCCGAAAATCAGACGTATTAGGACTACTGCTGGCGGGTTGATCAAATCTGAGCCAGTGCTCCCAAGAGACATACCCACTGAGCCAGCTAAGCTGAAAAAGCTTAGAGAAGAGTCATTTAATAACGATATTGTCTACGGTACCTATCTCTCGGCGGACGGAAAAGCCGCTCTCATTTTGGCTGGGTTTGACGAGGAGCGCCTAGATTACAATACGATCTTCACCAGACTCAAAGAACTTAAGACTGAGGTGGAAGAGGATGGTGTAACCAAGCTTTACATAGCGGGTGAGCCCATGTTGAAAGGCTGGATCTATTACCACTCAGGTGAGTTAGCCTTAATTTTTGGTATCACTGGTGTAGTAATGATTATATTGCTGTATCTGCACTTTCGTTCTTTTGCAGGTGTTTTTATACCATTCCTGGGGACGGGGATGGCCTGTATCTGGGGTCTCGGACTCGTCGGTTGGCTGAATTTCAATTTGGATCCGCTGATTTTAGTTGTTCCGATACTCATATCTGCTCGGACAGCGAGTCACTGCGTTCAAATGATGGAGCGTTATCATGATGAAATATTTTCTGGTGCTTCCCGGGATTCGGCGGTTCGCACCAGCATGGGCGAGCTCATTGTGCCCGCGTCTATTGCTATCTTTACTGACTCAGCAGGATTATTCGTACTGACCGTCTCTTCAATTCCCATAATCGCTAAACTGGGTTACTTCTGTAGTTTTTGGTCGCTAAGTAACTTGGTGACGGTTTCCATTTTGGTTCCGCTTGTGCTGTCTTATCTTCCCGCCCCCAAGGGCCTAGTCCAAGCGGGTAAGGAAGGAGTTGAAGGGCACAAGAATATCTTCTCCAAGGTCATGGGTACTTGGGGCACTTTCATCGTTTCCAACAAAGCGCCTCTGCCGATATTTGGAATCGCGGGACTTATCATAGCCTTCAGCCTTTTCTATGCTAAAGATATGGTAGTGGGAGAGAACATGCCGGGTTCACCGATTTTGTTTCCAGACTCAGAATATAATGTTGCAGCAGCCGCGATTTCTGGAAAGTTCGCTGGTGCTAATCAATTTAGTATCTATTTTGAGGCCGAAGAGGCCCACAAGATGAAGGATCCTAACGTCGTTGCCGTCATGGAAGAATTTGGTCGTCATATGGCAAACGTCGTGAACTATGGGGGTACCAGAGACATACCCGATTTGGTTCGCTCGATAAATCGGCTTTATCACTACGATGATCCGAGATGGTCTCTGGTTCCAGCTTCTCAAAGAGACATCGGGAATACGTTGTTTATGTATGAAGCAGGTGCTGCGATCCCGGGTGTGATGCTTGAGTATATGGACCTTGAGGGAAGAAAAGCTAACTTTGTCGTCTTCTTTAAGGATGCGACCGGCCCAACAGTATATGCCGCGATGCAAGCTGCTAAGGAATTCATTGATGCTAATCCTATAGAGGGAGTCACGCCTAGATTCGCGGGCGGTATCATTGGTACGACAGCAGCTGGAAATGAGGAGGTAGAGCGCTCAGAAATATTACAAACTATCCTCATCATTACCGTAGTTATGTTGTCCGTGATGTTTACTTATCGTTCTATAACAGCGGCGCTTCTAGTTTTTGTGGTGTTGGCGATGGCTGTGATCATAAACAGGGCTTACATGGGCTTTAGAGGTATCGGCTTAAATATTAATACCTTGCCTGTAACTGCGGTAGGGATTGGTATCGGTGTGGATTACGCGATTTATATGCTTGACCGAATCAGAGAGGAGGTACGACATCGTAATCTCGATGATGCGGTTAGGGTTACTTGTTCAACCACAGGTGCAGCAGTGTTGTTTACTGCTGTGACCGTTGTTGCAGGTATCTTTTACTGGATACCTGGATCATCCTTAAGGTTTAACAGTGAAATGGCAATGTTACTGACGCTCCTTATGGTCAGTAACATGATTGGGGCCATCTCGCTTCTACCATTGCTTGTAAAGGTCTTCAAACCGAGTTTCGTGATGAAGTCCAGTCAGGACGGAGGATGATTTAACTAGGAAATTAGGAAGAAATAGCAGAATTTAGCTAATTTGCGTTATCGACATTTATCGGTTGCACCTTTTTAGCTATATTCTTATAATGCCAGAACATTCGTCCCATTTGGGGTAAATGTTCTTTGCATTTGCTAGATGTAGAGTATTCCGAGAAGCCATAAGGGTTATCTCGGGTTTAATTACAATATGGGAACAGGGGTAAATAACCATGATAAAAAATAAGGGAGCTTTTCAAGCATTCCTTCTCAGTATGGTTCTGGTGCTATTTGCATCACAGTCTCAGGCTCGGATTACATTCGAGGCACTGGGAGGAGAACTAGAAATTGAGGGATTCTTAAAGAGTGAAACGCGTACTCGTATGTTTGCGGGAACCACTCACTTGGGACAATGGATTCAAAAGTTTCAAGTGGAGGCCGCTTTAGAATACACGGACGTTGGTATATTTGACGAATTAACGTTTGTCACAATTGTTCGTCCAGAATACGACATCGTAATGGACACGGGTAACTTCAGCACTGGTCGAGTTGGAGATGGCTCCAGCAAACCTTCTTTGAAGGGCCGAGCTGATTTCAATATGTCATCCGATGCCCTGGCTTTCGGTGGGTTTGATTTTGCCTTAGCCGGTGGTGCAGCTGCTTTCGGCGCGAACTCCACGGGTGGTATCGGTAAAGAAATCTTACACGGGCTGGCAAATGCTAATCAATTCGACGAAATGTTTGAGGTTGATTTCCGAAGGGGTATCACTGGTGCTAACGTTTCAAACGGAGCAGGCGGTACGCTATCTTCCGGTTTCCCAACCATCGTGCAAAGGGCTTCAAACCTAGATTTGGATTGTGCGCGTTGTACTGACCTCAACATTAGTAACAGAGACGTTGCGTTACAAAATACTGATTCCAACGGTCGTATGTATCCTATCCGTGAGTTATACATGGACGGCGTCATTGGTGACGTTTGGATGCGGATCGGTAAGCAACAAATCGTATGGGGAAAAACTGACTTCTTCAGAATGCAGGATTTGATTAACCCAATCGATTTTGGCCAACATTTCTTCTTTGACTCATTTGAAGATATCCGAATTCCCCAATGGATGGCGTCTTTCCAGTGGAAGGCCGGTTCTTTTGGACCGCTAACTGATAACGCAATCCAATTTGTTTGGAACTTTGATCAGTTTCAAAGAGTTGGACTGGGTAACCCATCAGGTTTCTGGGCCCATCCATTCGCAAAAGACATTAGTACGTTTGCGATATATAACACTTACTTTTCTAAGGAACCTTGCTTGGGTCAGAACCAAGTAAATATCACTGCAACCGGAATCTCCAGTACAGCGTCTGGCTTACTAGCGAACGCTGTCACTCCCGTTTCATCAGCGGATATTTGCGGTTCAAGGGGGCAAGCTGATCCTAGAACGCCTGCTGGTTTCGGTACTCCAGCTGGTTTAAATAGAGAGAATCGTCCGGATTGGGATATCAAAAACACAGAAGCAGGATGGCGTTGGGAGTTCAGAGTATCTGATTTCCGCTTTGCGCTATCTCACTGGTACGGCTGGAACGACCTGCCAGTATTCAAGTTTCATACTGTAAATATGCCAACCAGACATATCGATATGGTGGCAGCAGGTAGAGCGGCTAATGATTTGTTAATTGGTGATTTGGTAGCAGCCAGAGCCTTCGCAGGCACCGGCGATATGCTCGCTTTCTCCAACAATGCGATTGCAAATGGAAACGCTTTTCCTTTCGGTGGAATCACAGGTTTCGTGGACCCAGTGTTACGAACCACTCCACAGGATGCCGCAGAACTCCTTCGTTCGTTTGGTAACCCTGGAGTGCATCAACAAGGTGCAATCAATGCGTTCAACACAGGAAACTTTGCTGACCTATGGAATGGCTTCGATGCTCCTGGGTGTGGCGTGGCAGATGCGACTAGAAACTTCTGTAGTCCATTGGCTGGCGGTCAAACTTCTGTAGAGTACAAGCAGTCCCACACTGTCGGACTGTCCATGGACTATTTTGAATCTTGGTCAGGAGTGGTCATGCGGATTGAATCTTCGTGGACCTTCGACGAAATCGTGAATAACACAAGAAGTGTCGATTGGGTTGACCATAGTGACATCATGAGATTCTCGCTGGGCTTCGACCGACCAACATTCATCCCATTCTTGAACAAAGACAGAACCTTCTTCTTGTCACTGCAGATTTTCGATACTTGGTATTGGGATCATGAAGGCGACAAGAACACTGGGTTCTTTGTTGATGAGCACAATTGGATTACCACTTTCTTCTTTATAGGTAACTATAAGCGGGATACGGTTAAGCCTATTGGTTTCTACGTTTGGGAGGAAGCCTCTAACTCTCACGTGGCTGGTTTCAATGTCGAATGGCTGTTGAACAACCACTGGTCAGTGAAAGGTGGATTCCACTTAATTTGGGAAGGGGACAACAACTCAACTCATGACGTTGGACCTTATGCGAACTTCATTACCAATGGACCTACTGGTTTAGGTGCGGGTCACGCTAATCAGTACCCATTTGTAACTTCAGTGTTCGGCCCAGGTAGACAAGGAATTGGTGCTCTAAGAAATTATGATGAAATTTTCTTCGAGCTGAAATACCAGTTCTAATTAACCGATACCCATATTGGTTTAAAGGGGGGCTTAGGCCTCCCTTTTTTTTGCTGTGCCGAAGACATGTTAAACTCATCAATAACCAGTCTAGGAAATTACTAAAGGAAGCACATTTGATTACCATTCGTTTCCAGAGATATCTCATCGTACTAATATTTCTCGGTGCTCTGTTTACATGCAATATGGTACATAGTGAACTGAACACAGAGCGGGAAGGGTACTTGAATAAAGCTAAGTTAGTGGCGACAGAACTAAGGGAATCCGAGAACTACTACGATCAGATAGCTGGCGCTGGCACCTTAGTCGAATTCGGGGACAAGGAAGCATTACAATTCATTGCTGATAATTTGAACCACACGGATTGGGTGTTAATGAGATCAGCTATAGACACTTTAATTAGTGTACGTCACCCCTCTGGCGTGGACGTGATGTACAAAGCGGCAGAGACGATTAAAGAAACTGTCTTTCTAAAATTCTTAACAGAATCACTGTCCTTTAAGGCTCGAGAAGACATGGGTGAGTTTCTTGTAGACCTGTTAGAAGTGGATGATCAGTGGGTAAAGAAGTATGCAATGCAAGCCATCGATTTTATCGATTTTGATGGAAAGCAAGAAATTCTAAATAGGTTGGTTGAATCAAATACAAGCGATCCCATTGTTAGAGCCTATGCCTCCATGGCTTTGATTAGTTCAGATTCCACCGCCGAGGATGTTAAGCGGTTAATTAAGATGGCTAAAGAAGGGGACTCATCAGCCCAAGAGGCTGCAGCGGTAGCTTTGGGTAGAGTAGATTCAAAGGAGACTAGGCAAACTCTCAGAGTTTTGAGGAATAGTAAGTACCCAAAGGTTTCTATGGCCGCATTAGCGAGCGAAGTGGGTTATGGTATTCAAGATGCCAAAGATCGTTTGATAGATATAATGACTGCTGGTAAAGGATTGGATCCTTCCGTCGCGGCAGCAAGCCTGAGAAGGATTCCTGTGAGGATTTCGGATTCAGTGACAAAGGAGTTAATTGCGTGTTGTAAGGTGTCCTCAGATGTGGGTACTAGAATTCTGGAGGCATGGTCTAATATGCCCGAAATTCCCGCTCACATTTATAAGTGGGGTTTAGAAAATGAAAATCCTGACATCAAACTACAAGGAATTTGGCTTGTGGGACAAACTGGAGCCAATGAGTATCTTTCGAAGGTTGTCCATGCAATGGATGACAGTGATCCCGGGATTAGAGGCATGGCGGCGTGGTCAACCGTAATGCTATTACAGCAATAATTAGGCTCAAGAAGCAAGATGCCTCACAGATCTGCGGGAATTTTTTGACCGTAAAAAGATTATAGGGTTAGTGGGCTGTTTTTTTTTGTTGAACAAAGGTAGTACTGTAGATTCAAGCTTCTCTATGCCTTTTAGGGAACTGATATCATTTAAAAGGAGTTTTTTTGTGACTATTTCGGGTAAATTTTTCGGATCAGGTGGCAAACAGATTCTTCTTTTCGGGTGGCTTTTGATGGTAAGCGGAGCGATAGTGGCCAGCGAATTCGAACTAGACTTGGAGGCTTTGGGGGAAATGGCGCCACCTCCGGGAAGCGTCATTGGTTTGGATAATATCGAACAATATGAACAACTAATTGATCCAGAATTCGCTGACTTGGTGAGAAAGGGTTGGGTCACAGTAAAAACCGGCGA
>DBSW01000030.1:8157-8375 GCA_002306745.1 Dehalococcoidia bacterium UBA1332
GGGTCTGAGCCTGGTGTTTTGAAAGATTACATAGCAGGTCGACCTTTTTCTGGTGAATTATCAATAGATGATCCGCAAGCAGGCACCAAACTGATGTGGAATATGCGCTACGGATATGCCGGTGATGGCGGTAAAATTCCTGAGATGTATTGGCAGTATAGGGATATGCGAAGCCAGACTATGGAAAGAGAGTTGGAATTCGAAGCCGAGGCGATGCG
>DBSW01000093.1 GCA_002306745.1 Dehalococcoidia bacterium UBA1332
GGGCACCACGCGAAATCGTATTCTGGGTTGCGCTTACTCATGACGTTACTCCAGCTCCAATTCGCTGTCTAATGCTTTCTACAAGATCTACAGGCCTGAACGGCAGACCCGTGTATTGGGTAATTGACTCAGCGTTATAACCGTCCATACGAAGCAGAGAGGACCACTGACCAAGATAGTTTAACTCAGGGACAATTATCTTCTTTCCGGTCTTCAATATTTCCTTAACTGGGTCTGGTAAAGGGTTTAGCGCCACGGAGTAAAGCCAGCCGACACTCTGATTTTGGTCACGTAGTCTTTGATAAGCCTCGCGAGCTGGACCCTTAGAACTACCCCAAGGCATAATTATGTATTCTGCATCAGCATTCTCGATTTCAAAGTGAGCACCCTCAAGTAGTTCTACTTTTTTGAATCGTCGCTCCGTCAAACGAATATGGTGGCGAGGCAAATGAGTGGTATCTCCTATTTCATCGTGTTCTGATCCGTTTGCCACATAGGCTCCCGGACCGCCAGGGATAGGCATCCCAGGAAGCCGGGTAGATCCGTCCCAAGAATCATAACGCTTACCCGTATCTGTTTGGTCGTAGAAATCACGACTATCGCTATTAACTCCAGAAAGGTCAGGACGCCGTATGTTCTCACCACGTTCGGCAAGTCCAAACTCAGATACAAGGATAACTGGGCCTTGATACTTTTCAGCCCAATTCGTAGCAAGAGCCCCGGCATAAAAGCATTCCTCAATGGTTCCCGGAGCTAACAGCGGCATCTTAATATCACCATGTGCCGGGTGCATTGAAGTGTAAAGATCCGACTGTTCTGACTTGGTGGGTAATCCAGTAGCCGGTCCTCCACGTTGCACGTTGGTGACCACCAATGGAATCTCAGACATCCATGCTAATCCAAGACCTTCACTCATCAATGAAAAACCAGGACCAGCAGTAGCGGTCATAGCCTTCTTACCGGCAAATCCTGCTCCAAGGATCGCATTGATCGCTTCTATTTCGGAAGCAACCTGATGTACAAATCTACCTTCACCCCACAGGTTATTCTCCATCCAAATGAGAATCGTAGTCGCGGGGGAAATCGGGTAGCCAGCATAAAAATCTAGACCAGCTGCTAATGCACCCATAGAAAGAGCAGCGTTACCTGTGATTACAATTTGCTGATAATCGGGAGGCGTGGCAGGTCGAAGTTGACCGACGCTGAAACCACTTGACTTAGCGACATCAACACCCAGTCTTAACGCTTTTATATTAGCCTCTATGATCTCTTCGTCACCAGGGCGACCTCGGGTAAATCGCTGAGTAATAAATTTGTCTATCTCTTCAAGCTTAAATCCAATTAAATCTGAAACGGCACCGATAGTGACCATGTTAGCTGCGCGAGCGTTACCGGTCGATTTGGCGAGTTCATCTGCCTTGATGCCGAAGTAACTGCCACCTTCTGGCAATTCATATTCTTCAGCGTTGTAAACGGTAACCGCACCTTCGTTCAACTCTTGATGGTGGTTATCGTAAGCATATTGGTTCAAAGCAACCAGCACATCAACGCCGTCACCTGAACTCAATACCGGTGTTGTCGAAATTCTTACTTGGGAAGATGCCGGACCACCCATGATTTGTGACGGGAATGTCGAGTGCGTTTGTACGAAGTACCCAGCCTGAGCAGCCGCTCGTGCCAGAGCATCTGCTGACGTGACTAGTCCCTGTCCGCCTTCACCAGCGAACCGAATGACAAAGTCGTGCTTGTCCAATGTCTATTACCTTCTCTCGAGCCTAAGGCTCACGAATCTGTAATTTTTTTAGATCAGTTATAACGAAATTTGACGCAAAAAAACCGCATACATCAAGTGATATTAATGCGGCTATCTTAGTTTTTTTGTTTGATTGAAATGAACTAATGTATGAAACACCACGCCTGAACATACCGTACCACGCGAATGACGGAAATTTTTCTCAAACTGAATTAAGTGTTCTTTGCGAAGTAGCATATTGTGCGTTTACCCGACGCATAATTATCGAATTTGATCAGTTCAGTGTCAATTTATTTCCACCATCAATTTTCCAAGAAAACACAGAGGTGACTAAATATCGATCAAAATCGTTTGACCAAAAACATACGTAAACTTAGAATCGGCTATTAAATTTCAACTGAATGCGCCAAATCAGATCAGACTGAATTTAACTTAGCAGCCAATCAAAGACAAAAAACCTCATGACTCAACCCAACAACATAGACCACTCAATCAACAGATGGTCGGCAGGCGGGGTAATACTACGCGAAGACCCCAATGATTCAGGTAATCTCAAAGTCGCATTATGTCATAGACGATGCGAATCTCTCTGGGCCCTTCCCAAAGGTACACCTGAACTAGGCGAATCTATCGCACAAACAGCGACTCGTGAAGTGTGTGAAGAAACTGGTCTGAAAGTAAAATCTGGTCCTCCAATAGACGATACCTATTATTCATTTTTCCGTAGAGCTAGTGAGACGCTAGGTGATCACTCATTTAAAGATCACGAAACAGTCCGAATAAACAAAACTGTGCATTGGTATCTTATGGAATACATTGGCGGAAATACATCAAATCATGATCAAGAGTACGATGATGTCGAATGGCTCGACATACCTGAAGCAACTCAAAGGCTAACGCATCGAAATGAAGCTAGAGTCCTGGAAAAAGCTGTGGCCATTTATGAACACAGAACAAGAATCCGCAACTGATCTTCGCCTTTCGGGTGACATCACAATTCTTCGCTCTAAATCAATGGATGATGCAGAGGCAGATTACTTTTGGCGCATAGACCCTGAGCTAGCGAAACTCGATGCCACACGCCCGGTCACAATTACATTTGACGAGTATCTAAGATATCACCGTGATGACGTGAAATACCCATCACCATGGTCAGTACGCATGGCAATCGACACGCAAGATGGTCGACATATCGGAAACTGCATGTACTACGACATAAACTACGATGTGGCTCAATGCGAATTCGGGATCATGATCGGCGACAAAAAATATTGGGGCAAAGGATACGGCACTGATGCAGCAAAAGCAGTGCTAGACCATATCTTTACGAATACTAAAATTGAACGAGTTTATTTACACACACTTTCAGATAACTACCGTGCCCAAAAGTCATTCAGTAAAGCAGGTTTTTTATCTGTGCGTAATGTGGATCGCGATGGATATGATTTTTTATTGATGGAAGTATTACGTAATGATTGGGAAACAAATAACCACAACGAACTTAATAGTTCTTATAAAACATAGTTAGATCAAGCCTGTGAGTAAATCTAAAGATAGTTAAATGCAAAGATAAATAAACTTTACGTCCGTCCAAAATAACTAATTGGAGAATCCTAAATGAATCTACTGCTGATAACCGGCGGAAAACACCCATACGAAGAATCTACACCGGTCTTGCAGGCATTTCTCGAGAGAGATGGGCATTCGATCACAGTATCTGAATCGGCAAAAGAGCTAGCGGGTGATCTATCCAGTTTTGATGCAATTGTGCTAAATACGCTAAGACAGACTGACGTAACTAATAACGATCTGAGCAACAATCAAAGACAAGGATTCAAGAAATATATCTCAGACGGTGGATCCCTTCTGTCTATACACATTTCGGCAGCCTCATGCCCTGACTGGGATGAAACAAAAAAAATAACCGGTGGTGGCTGGATACTTGGTGAAAGCTGGCATCCTCCGTTTGGATGGTTCCAAGTCCATATAGACCAAGTTGATCATCCTATAGTTCGTGGCGTATCCGATTTTTGGACTTACGACGAATGCTATTGCGGGCTTGATTTGCAACCTAATATAGACATCTTCATCCATGGAATCGTAGAAGATGATAAGAAACCTCTAGGATGGACGCACCAATACGGATCAGGTAAGGTCGTCAACATAGCTCTCGGGCACGCCGGATCGTCGCATCAACATCCCCAGTTTCAAAAACTAATATTAAATGCCTTAGAATACCTGAACTAAATAAAGCCTTAATGCACTGCATTCTCTGACAATGAAATTACACATGAGTTACATATTTTCAGACCTGAACCTCCGTAGGCAAAATGCCAGAATCAACAAAATTATCTCCCATAACGACATGGAGCAAACTCATGGATAAAAAACGTCGACCAAACATTGTGTTAATAATGTCGGATGATCTCGGATATGAAGCTATAGGAGTTAATGGCGGAACTTCATACGCCACTCCGGTTCTAGATGGAATGGCGGCGGGAGGTGCACGATTCGAAAACGCGCACGTACAGCCACTATGCACACCCACTCGAATCCAACTAATGACAGGTAAGTACAATTTCCGAAACTACATTGGATTCGGTCTAATGGATCCAAATGAAGTTACTTTTGGACACCTATTCTCCAATGCAGGTTATAAGACTTGCATTTCTGGTAAATGGCAGCTTTATTCTTACAACCCACCCGATGAAATGCCTGAGCAACGTAACAAGGGACAAAAGATCGAAGATGCAGGGTTCGACGAATTCTGTGTCTGGCATCCACATCAAACCGAGGAAAAAGGTTCTCGTTATAAAGACCCAATTATCTACGAAAATGGTTCGTTCCTTGAAAATACTGAAGGTAAGTACGGTGAAGACGTCTTTGCCGACTACATCATGGATTTCATGGAAAGAAATCAAGAAGATCCATTCTTTGTTTATTTCCCGATGGCTCTGACGCACAGACCACTCGAGCCGACTCCAGATAGTCCCGAATATGATGAATTTGTACCACCGTCCAACCTAACTCTTGGTGGTCGCACTTGGGATGAACTCGAAGGATGGGATGATGACCCCAGATACTACAAAGACATGGTTGAATATCACGACAAGGTAATCGGACGAGTAAACAGCAAACTCGAAGAGCTTGGTCTAGCCGAGGATACACTTGTAATCTACGTCGGTGACAACGGATCACCAATTGAAGTTTGTTCGATCATGCACGCGCATACCGAGGTTTGCGGAGGAAAAGGGCTAACTGTCGATCGTGGAACTCATGTCCCATTAATCGCCAGCTGGCCAGGGACTATACCCGAAGGACATATAGAAGCTGACCTGATCGACTCTTCCGACTTCCTACCTACAATCCTTGATGCGGCCGAAATAAGCCCTCCAGATGAATACGTTATGGATGGCCGTAGCTTCCTTCCACAACTCAAAGGCGAAAAGGGTGATTCACGGGAATGGATGTATTTCCATTTCGAGCCAATGAGCGGTCGCACATATCGATTCGCCCGCTACATCAGAACACACCAGTACAAACTATATGACGATGGGCGCCTTTTCGATGTAAACGCTGATCCGGAGGAAGAATCCGCCTTCATTCAGTCAACGGACAACGGCGAGCGAGCTTCGGTTCGTGCAAAACTATCCCCAATATTCGACCAAATGGTCAAATAATTTAGCTTTCACTATCAGTCTAACCCCCATCCGGATCAAAGATATCTGGACTGATGGAATAATCTTATGACGACTCCACGCCCAGACTGGCTGGCGCTAACAACCGAAAAAGCTATCGATCCCGACCTGACAATATGTGATCCGCATCACCACTTCTGGGACCGACCTGGGAACCGATACTTCCTAGAAGAACTTCTCGAAGACATCAGTGGTGGTCACAACATAACCGAAACAGTATTCATTGAGTGCAGTGCGA
The DNA here is from genome assembly GCA_002306745.1 of Dehalococcoidia bacterium UBA1332. Classification (GTDB taxonomy): domain Bacteria; phylum Chloroflexota; class Dehalococcoidia; order Lucifugimonadales; family Lucifugimonadaceae; genus Lucifugimonas. Next base: position 5,690 of record DBSW01000093.1, read on the forward strand.
TGTACCGGAAAGACGGTCCAGAAAGTATGAGTCCTGTAGGAGAAACAGAGTTCGTTAATGGACTCGCAGCGCAAAGTGCTAGTGGGGAGTACGGAAACACCAAAGTAGCCTCTGGAATTGTCGGTTACGCAGATCTATCCCTTGGATCAAAGGTTGAGGAAGTGCTCGAAGCGCATATTGCAGCTAGTCCAGGTCGATTTCGCGGCATAAGAAATTCCTCGTGTTGGCATCCGAGCCCCGAAATAACAGGGTATAAGAATCCGCCGGAAGGACTCCTGAACAGCCAGAAATTCCGTGAAGGATACGCCATTCTAGGAAAACTAAACTTAAGTTTTGACGCATGGTTGTATCACACGCAAATATACGAACTTGTAGATCTAGCAAATACATTCCCTGAGATTCCAATAATCATGGACCACATTGCAGGTCCCATCGGAATCGGACCTTACACTAATAAACAGAACCAAGCGTTCGAAGAGTGGAGCAAGGGTATCAGTGAATTAGCAAACTGCGAGAATGTTTGTATTAAGTTAGGGGGTTTTGGGATGCCATTAGACGGACGTGATTGGCACAATAAAAAAGCCCCTCCCACGTCAACCGAACTAGCAAAAGCTATGGCGCCATATTACGAACATTGCATCGAAAGCTTCGGAGTTGATCGGTGTATGTTCGAAAGCAACTTCCCGGTCGATAAACTAACCACATCGTACACAATCTTATGGAACACGTTCAAGAGAGTCTCCCAAAGTTATACGACCAGCGAGAAATCCGCATTGTTCCGCGATACAGCGAGGTCTACGTACCGTATTTAGAGCACCCGCTAAGACGCTCAAATAGTTAATTAACTGACCCAGTTGTGTATAAACAGCGACGCAAAGAATAGGTCGCGTGTACCGCAATTCACTCTAATCTAAGATGACAATATTATTTTAGATATT
>DBSW01000190.1 GCA_002306745.1 Dehalococcoidia bacterium UBA1332
CTGGTTTCCGTGAACCTGTTTGGTGTTGGTAGAGATTCAATTTTCGCGTAGCAAAGATTTTTGTTCGCTCGTGAAAGATCAGCCAACATGGCGGGAGACATGGGTGCACCTGTCATATCCTGCATGTATATCGGTAATTCGCTAGATTCAGCCACATTTATGAAGTGCTCCCTGACTAGTTCTGTTGGAAGTCCAGTAACGGATGGCGGTGCGATCATTACAGCGTCGGCTCCTAAAGATTGTGCTAAACGTGTGTAATGAATAGTCTGAACCGTGGAAGGTGTGCCGGTATTCATAACCACTTTAATTCGTCCGTTTGCTTGATCAACCACTGCACGAAGCACTTCAACTCGCTCGTGATCAGTCAGTTTATTTATTTCGGAACCATATGCGATGCCGACACCGTGGGCGCCACATCGTATTGCGTACTCAACTTCAGATCTGAGATCTTCGTAAATGATTTTTCCGTTCTTGTTGAACGGCATTTGAAGTATTGGAAAAACTCCGGTCAAACTGAGGTCCGACATGCATTTTCCTTTTTGATCGTGATTAGAGTGTTCGCCCCGGTTATTTCAATGCGCATAAACCGTCGACTAAATATTTTCTTGAATAAATATTTAATCGACGATCTGATCTTTTGCGTACTAGGTAGCACTACGGTCGACGTATATAGTTTTGGTTTGAGTAAAGAACTCTATAGCTGCTTTTCCTTGTTCTCGGTCTCCTGAAGAACTGGCTTTCATACCTCCGAAAGGGACTTGAGGTTCTAAGCCTGCGGTTTCACCGTTGATCTTTACAACACCGGCTTCGATTTTGTCGGCGAAATCTAAAACTGAGTTAAGGTTTTTGGTAAAGATTCCTGCGCTCAGACCGTATTCCACCGAGTTCGCTATATCTAGAGCCTCGTCGGCATCAGTGGCTGGCAAAATAGAGAGCACTGGTCCAAAGATTTCTTCACAGGCGACATATGAGTCGCTATCCAAGTTATTTATCACTGTCGGTTCCACGAATGTACCTTTTTTATAGATATCTCCAGATGGAATTTCTCCACCTGTCAGAACCACTCCACCATCGGCTAAACCACGTTTTATCATTTCGCTGATGTTTTCCTGTGATGCTTGATCTATAACTGGTACTACGACTGATTCAGGGTCTGATCCTGGGCCAATTTTTAAGGCTTCGGTTTTTTCAACAACTAGGTTCGTGAAATCTTCAATTACATTTCCGACTACGATAGCTCGCGATGTAGCCGTACACTTCTGTCCGGAGTACTTCATTGCACCAGATACAGTGATCTCAGCAGCTTGCTCAAGATCGGCGTCCGGTAGGACGATAACCGGGTTTTTGCCCCCCATTTCTAGCTGATAACGTTTGTGCCGTTTTGCAGACTCGCCTGCGATATTCATTCCAATACGAGTTGAGCCTGTAAATGATATAGCTGCAACTTTCGAGTTAGTAATTAGCTCATTGCCGACGGCTCCACCTGAACCTGTGACGAGATTGAACACACCATTCGGTAGGTCTACCTCTTCCCACATTCGTGCGATCAGGGTCGCTACATAGGGTGTGGCCGAAGCTGGCTTTAGCACGATGGTATTTCCGTAGACAAGGGCGGGTGCCATCTTCCAAATTGGGATGGCAAGTGGGAAGTTCCAAGGTGTAATTAGACTGATGACTCCTAATGGCATTCGGTTCGTATATAGGAGAATTTCAGGGTTGACTGATGGAACTACTTCGCCAACAGGATTCGAACCTTCAACGCCGTAGTACTGTAGTAACGCTATTGCTCGCCCAACTTCCCCGCGTGATTCCACAATAGATTTTCCGGCTTCACGAGTTATTGCTTGGGCATATTCTTCGAGGTTCCCTTCGAGATAGGATGCGGCTTTGAGTAGATATCCGCCCCTTGATAATCCAGATGTTCGACGCCATCCTTCCTTTTTGTCGTATGCAGCAGAAATTGCAGTATTCGCGTCTGCTGAGGTTGACGCTTGGAATTCACCTACGCAATCTGTTAGGTCTGCGGGGTTGTTGCTAGTCGATACCTGACCGGATGATCCGTCGGTCCAGGCTCCATTTACGTAGTTTTGGTAACGTTCAACCATCGCTAATCCTTTCATTCGTCCCGACTTTGGATTCTACGGCACATTATGTGATCAAAGTGTTCTCGTTTTAGTATCCATGCACTAGTCGAGCCGTGTGCGTTCAATAAATTTTTCTGCCGAATTTTTCACCCATGCCTGCCACGGTACACCTACGCACCGGACCCCCATAGATATGAATTTGTCTAGATTTGAGTCATTCGCAAGAGTTCCAGCGATTCCACCACCTTGAATTACGAGATTAATTGCTCGCTCAAGAGCTGTTTGGACTTCGGGATGTTCAGGGTCACCTGTGTGCCCCATTGAAGCCGCCATATCTGATGGGGCGACGTAGAAGATATCAATCCCGTCTACTTTAGTGAGTTCTGAAAGGTTGTCTATAGCCTCGTAATCTTCAATTAATGCGATGCACTGAGCTTGATCATCCGACTTTCGGAAATAGTCGGTAACACCATAGGCACGCCTTGAACCTGCTACGCCACGTGTGCCTTTCGGCGGATACTTGCAGGCCTGAGCCGCTGCCTTAGCATCTTCGACAGTAATTACATGTGGAATCATCACTGCACTTGCTCCTTGGTCCAGAGTGCGCAGTATTTGAGCTTCATCAAGTCGATTTACTCTCACGACACTGGACATACCCCAGAGCTCGCACGCTCTGGTGATATCGGAAAGTTCACCCCATGAAACTCCGCCATGCTCGAAATCAATAAATGCAGCGTCAAATCCGACGTGCCCTAGAAAGTCACACATATCGGAGGTGTTGGGGCCGTTTGCAATCACACCAATACCGCCGCCTTCGATGGTTCTCTTTAGCTGGTTGATACTGTAATCACGTTGTCTTGCCATTTTTTCCCTCTTAGATTTTCACTGTTAGGTATTTTATTAGTTTGACATTTTATGTGCGTCCTAGGTGACGTGAGGATAGACGGCATAGCGTTTATCTGGGTTGCAACTTACACTTTTTTACAGGCTATTTATGCTTGCAATCAACAAGGTATGATGACCATATATAGTTAATTCAGAGATTTAATGTCACGCTATTCCAGAGCTAGAAAAGTACATAACCAGACCGTTGAAGGTCGTAGAGCTGTTCTCGAATCTTTGAGAGCAGGTCGAGATATTAAGAAAGTCATCATGGTTGAGGGCATAGAGCTTGGTCCTCAGCTTAATGAGATCGTCGTTCTGGCGTCTGAAGCTGGGGTTGATGTTCAAGCGGTGTCTAGGAAAGAACTTGATGCTCAGTCCCAGACCAAGAAAAATCAGGGTGTGATCGCGGTTGTATCTGATCCACGCTATCACGATACTGAACAATTGATAGTTGAAGCTCAGACCGATGGCAAAGTTCCGTTAGTTGTAATGCTTGATGGTATTGAGGACCCGCATAATCTAGGTGCTATCGCTCGGACGGCGAATGCTGTCGGAGCCAATGGGATAATTATTCCCGATCGTAGAGCAGTGGGGATAACTGCTGGTGCTGTTAGAGCGTCAGCTGGTGCTCTTGAGCACATCAAAGTTTCACGGGTTACTAATTTAAACCGAACCATAGAGCGACTAAAAGAGCTGGGTGTAACGGTTATTGGGTTGGATGCAGATGGTGATGTGTTGTACAGCGCAGTTGATTTCGTAAAACCTGTTGTCATTGTTGTTGGCTCTGAAGGGCGCGGATTATCAAGGCTGGTTCGTGAAAAATGTGATCAGATCGTATCTATTCCCATGATTGGCGAACTATCGTCACTTAATGCTTCCGTTAGCGCTGGAATTGTTTTGTACGAGGTTTTTCGTCAGCGTCAGTAATAGTTTGTGTTGGGTTGTTCATAGTTTGCGATTCAATTATTTGAAATATCATCTAAAACGTTGATCAAAGGTTTGCCCCGAGTGAGTCTATCAATGTTCATGGCTATCGTTTCGGCCCGTCTATCTCTTGTGCCAAAAGTTGCTCCTGAGTGGTGAGGGGTCATAATCACATTATCGAGTTTCCAGAAGGGATATTTAGAAGGTCTAGGCACGTCGTGGTCGGAGACCGGATAGTCGTACCAAGTGTCAATTGCTGCTCCTGCTATATGCTGTTGAGCGAGTGCTTCGTACAGAGCTTTTTCATCGATGATGTGACCTCGGGCTGGATTGATCAGATAGGCATTGTTGTTCATTAAATCTAGTTCGCGTTTTCCAATTAGCCCGTGAGTTGAATCTATTAATGGAGTAGATATCAGAACGAAATCTGAATGAATGAGTACTCGATCAATCGCTGCATCGCCGTAGTGATATTCGACATTTGTGTTTTCTATCTCTGTCTGTGGTTTTCTACCGGCGGCGATTACATTCATGTCATAAGCGGTAGCGAGTTTGGCCACTCGCTTGCCGATCGCTCCAAAGCCAATAATGCCAAAAGTACGTCCAAATAATTCTCTGAACGAACCGTGCCGCGCGGGCCAGTGTGACCAGTCGCCATTGCGAAAAGACTTTTCACTCGCAAACAGTTCATGATCTAGGGCGACTGCGACTGCCATGACCCATTCAGCTATAGGCGCTTCGTGATGATAAGCGTTGGCTACGACCACACCTTCCGGCACAGCTGCAGGGTCTATGCGATCGTACCCAGCCGCCGCGATGAGTATCGCTTTGAGATTTGTTGCAGCTTTACCCATTTCTTTGTTGAAATCCGTGCCGATGTACACATCGGCATCGGCAATTATGTCTGGATGGGGCTTGTTATCTAAATATGGCGTCTCTATCCAATCAACGTCTGTGGTTACCGGCCACCATTCATTAGCACATAGCCCTGCCGGAACCGGTGGTATAACTATTTTCAGTGGGCGCTTTGGTTTTTCAGGCAAAATTTTATTTTTAGATCAAATCGTTTAGCTTCACTATCGGTCGGGGCACGTTAGGCGACGTGAGGGTATCACGTATCAAAGTAATTTCTTAGCATGAAAGTTAACAGCACGTCTATAATTCACTCCTTGTTTACCCGGAAATTTCTAAACCGAGATAAGATTCGACCATTTGACAAATAGTAAGAGTGCTTGTTCAGTTCCTGAGTCTGGTAACTATCATTGGAAAGTTTTTTGGACGGTTGGCATTGCACTATTTGCAATGGTCCTAGACTTTTCTATAGTTTTCCTCGCACTATCTTCAATAGCTGACGAATTTAATGTAACTCTGCGTGCAGTTACCTGGGTTGCTATTTCGAGCTCCTTGGTGACGAGTGCGATTATGCTCCCATTAGGACGCGTCTCAGATATCACTGGGCGCAAGATGTTTCACATTGCAGGAATGGTTTTTTTTGTTATTGGAGCTTTGCTTGCTTATACAGCACAAAATTTGCAAATGCTGATTTTTGCTCGTGTAGTTATGGCTATTGGAGCATCAATGGGTCAGGCGGTAGTTTTTGCCATCATTGTTGGGACATTTCCCGATGCCGAACGTGGTAAGGCCCTAGGAATGATTACTACTATGGTTGCGATCGGTGCTGCCGCAGGGCCAATTATTGCTGGACCCATCATTCAGGCGTTCGAATGGAGAGCTGTTTTTCTTGTGACGATGATTCCTACAATTGTTGGGATTTTTGCTGCGTTAATAATGTTGGATGATCAACGAATAGGGTCGGTAAATAATCAGGATCGAGAAAGTTATGATTGGATTGGTGCAATAGTTTCAGCGTTAGCATTATCTTTGGTTATTGTCACCATATCTAATCCTTTCGCATTGGATTGGTTGTCGATCCCAATATTGGGTGGGTTAATTTTTGGTATTGCTTTGCTCGCCCTGTTAGTTTGGTGGGAACTGCGAACTGATTCACCTATGCTCAACCTTAGATTCTTTCGGAATTCGACTTTCGCATGGTCGACTACAGCTCGGTTTAGTGCATTCGTGGGCGGCTCTGCAATGTTTTTCTTAATGCCCATTTTCTTGCAGAGTTTCATGGGTTACGACCAGAGAACAACAGGCCTCATTATGTTTATTGGTGCTTTGGGCATGGGGCTTTCGTCGCAAATGTCAGGCCGGTTGTCTGATAGATATGGGTTCAGAATATTTACGGTCTTTGGCATTGGAATTTTGTTATTAATGAACATTGTTGTTTCCTTTTTTGTTTCCGACACATCGCTCGCCATTATTGTTCCAGCCGTATTTATTAATGGACTTGGCATGGGTTTGTGGATGGCTCCTAATATGAGTGCAACATTATCTACAGTTGGACGCGGAGATTACGGAACAATGAGTGCTTTTCTAAATCTCGTAAGAAATGTTGGGAGCGTAATTGGCCAGGCTTTGGCTACCGCAATAATTGCTGGCATTATGCTCAGCCGAGGCGCGGAGGTGCAGCTAGATGAACTTGCCGACGCAGTGGATCCAGTTGTGTCTGAAGCATTTCTTTCTGGTTGGCAACTGACTTATTGGGTACTTACGGTGTTTGTAGTAATCGCCTTAATTGCCGCAGTACGCACTAGGATATATAAACAATAATCGAATTGATTTGAAAATATATTTTGTTAGTTAGCACACTTTAAAAAATCACATTTGCAATTAGATGAATTAATCCGAATCGGAGGAGAGAAAAGTATGGGACAACTTGACGGAAAGGTCGCAATCGTTACCGGGGGAGGCTCTGGTATCGGTAAAGGTATTGCCAAAGCTTTTGCGAATGAAGGCTGTTCAGTTGTGATCGCAGCGCGTAGCGCAGATCGACTCGATGCAGCAGTAAGCGAATTATCAAAGAATGGGGCGAAAATTGTTTCTATCCCGACTGATGTAACAGATGAAGCACAGGTAGTTAGCCTGTTTGCTAACACGATGAATCGATTCGGTCGGCTGGACATTTTGGTTAACAATTCTGGCGCGTTCGATGGCGGCCCGGTTGAAGATCTCACTATGGAGCAATGGCATCGAGTAATTCAAGTGAATGTCACTGGACCTTTTCTGGGTTCTCGTGAGGCGTTTAAGATCATGAAGAAGCAGGGCGGAGGGAGAATTATCAACGTAGGAAGTATCGCTGCTCAAAAGCCTAGGCATAGTTCTTCTCCTTACACGACCAGTAAGCATGCTGTTTGGGGTTTGACACAGTCGCTTGCGTTAGAAGGTCGGGAACACGGCATCGCAGTCAGTGCCTTGCATCCAGGTAATGTTGCAGTTGAAAGGCGATCTGATGGTAAATCAGCGACTGGTAGAGATGAGGGTCCGGAACCGCTTATCTCAACGGAAGACATGGGGCGTACAGCTCTACTCATGGCTACTTTGCCGCCTGAATCCAACATGCTCGAAGCGATTGTACTGCCTCTTGGCCAAGACTATCTTGGACGAGGTTGATTCTGTAAATATTGTTCGTTTAGTTGACCGTCGCTGTGCTCTCTAGGTTTGTTACTACGAGGTCCAGCTCAAAATCAACAAATAAGTTGAAAGAAATTCGGAGTTTCTTTATGAAAAAAATACTAGCGATATTATTCGCTGGATTTTTTTTGGTTTTCTTTTTCGTATCTACGATGGTCAACCAAGTCGCCGACACTGCGTCGGATCCAAAAGTGATTGCCGGGATGTTAGATGATGCGGATACCTATGATTACATCTATGAAAATATTATTGGGAATATAGTCCAAGATATTGTGGATAATGGAATCGAGATAGAATCTGGAATTCACGGTAATTCGATGATTGCGAAACTGGAATTCGAGGACACTGAAGCTACTGCTTTGGCGGTAACGAATCTAATTGAGACGCTTGTTCCACGCGAATATACTAAACGGAAAATTGAAGAGGGCCTTGAAGGGATATTACCTTACCTAGCTGGAGAGACTGACCAGTTTGCGGTAGATTTTGAAATTCAGGATCGAGTCCGAGAGGTTCCACCGGCTTTTCAACAGTTGATTACAGATCTCGACCTCACTGAGCAAATTATTGATGATTTACTGGTTCCCGCACTGGATCGGTTTCTAGGACAGTTGTCCGATCAGGCTTTGGGGATTGACTTTACAGATGAGGAACTTCAACAAGTTGCGAATGAGATTTTTGAATCGCAATGGCTTGAAACACAGATCATCGGAGCTATTAATGAGATTACGCCATTTTTCACTGGAGATGCCGATTCATTTAACGTTGTCGTAACTCTAGACGATCGTGCATTGGTGATTGGCCAGATTCTGAAAGATAAATTGATGAATGAGGAGACTCTTTATAGTTTGGTATTCAATAGAGTAGTTGATCCGTTAATTCAGAAAACCATAGCTGATTCAACTGACATTGGATTCGGAGTTTCTCTTACCGAAGATGAGGTCGTAGAGGCATTCGAAGTTATTGCGCCAAGACCCTGGGTTGTCGAACAAGGTGCAGGTGTGATCGATACGCTTACTGACTACCTGATTGGGGACATAGATTATCTGGAATATACGGTAGATCTTAATCAGAGAAAAGTTGCCGCTGCTGAAGAATTACAAACTCTCGCAGTCACTAAGCTTACATCTACCATTTCTGATATTCCCGTCTGCAAAAATCCAATACACGCGATGGGTGCTGCAAGTGATTTAGCTGCTCGCGAATTACCCAGATGTATGGCAGGCGGGGATGCGACAGTCGATCAAACTTTGAAATTATTTGCTCCGAAAATTCAAGCACAGGTTTTAAATTTTGTAGAGAATCAGGTTCCAAACAGTATTTCTTACATGCAGGCCGATTTTGAATCTCAGGTGGGGGACGATTTTGAGTCTGTAGAACAGCTACGAACGAGGATTATCGAAGGCTTTAGTTTTAGCAATCAAGATCTAGTTGACATTATAGCCGGAGATGGCGATTCACAGGCTAAGGATGATGCTGAAGAGGCTCTTGGAATTGTTGCTGCTGGATTTGTAATTACCGAAGCGGATTTTACAGAAAATTTGGATTCTGCTTCGCTTGACCAGTTTAATGAAGTTCGCGATTACGTATGGTTAGCGTTCTCTCTCAGGTGGCTAATTTGGATATTACTGTTAATTCCATTGGTTTTTATCGCGTTTTTAGGTGGTCGAACTTGGGCTGGTCGCTTGAGATGGGCTGGCGGCGTGGCCGTTTGCGCCGCTGTGCTTGTTTATTGCGGGATCTTGCTGTCTTGGTCTTTTATTCAAGTTAACTATGATTACGTACCAGATTTGTACCCTTCAATAAGCGAAAAATTTCGAGAAGATTATCCACTACTAAGTGCAGAGTTAGCAGGCGACGAAATTGCCTTAAGGTTAGAAAAGGCCGCAGGTTCCTGGCAGTATGGTTGGCGTAATCAGGTACTTCCTTTGGCCTATGCGGGTTTAGGAGTTTTTCTTCTTGGGACTTTGTTAAATATTTTCAATCGAAGGAAATTGCAAAAATTGGCTAATGACCATCCTTTGGCTGGGAAGACTGATATAAACACTTCCCATAGTCAATTACCTGATCAAAGCGTATCGGCTAGTGATATGAAAGATGGCATTTCTGATACGCAAAGGTCAGTATCAGATAATGATACCCCTCATGGATTTAATGAAAAATCGAAATAGTTCCTTAGTGTTTCACCAGAAAATTTGCACAGCTAGCCTAGGCTGAGGGTATACTCCGGCATTCGGCATATGAAGTAGACGGTATAGGTAGATGTTTTTGATCCCGTCATAATTTTGGAGTTTCGATGTACATTCTGATGGTGCGATTAAAGGTTAAGCAAGATCACATTGGTGAGTTCATATCGGCGTCAATTGGCGATGCTGAAGGTTCTGTGTTGAATGAGCCAGGTTGCCGGCGCTTCGACATTATTCAGTCTGCTGACGATCCGACATCTTTTGCGTTTTGCGAGGTTTACAACGACGAGGATGCATTCAAGGCTCACACTACATACCCACACTTTAAAAAATGGCAGGATGCTGTTGGAGATATGTGGGATGTTGAGCCAGAAGTTTCGTTTTGCAAACCGATTTATCCACGTGGAGATGCCAATTGGGATTCATACCGCGATGGTATTGTAGATGACCCATATTTTTCGTCTAGTATGCACGTGATTCATGCTCCCAAGTTTGTTAAACAGGGACATGTCGATGCATTTATAGAATCAGTCACTAAAGACGGAATTGGTTCGACACACCAAGAGCCGGGATGTCTGCGTTTCGATGTTTATCAGAATGTGAATGATCCCACAGAGTTATATCTGTATGAGGTATACGCTAACCCTGATGCTTTTGAATACCATAAAGGCACACCGCATATCAAGAAATGGGTCGAAGAAGTAAAAGATATGTATGATTCAAGTCGTGATGGTGGTGGACGGGTAGGTAGAAACGTTTGGCCACCAGATAATTGGGCATGGAGTTCAGGAAAGCCAAAATGGTAATCGTGGCAGGGGTAGTTAATTTAACTGTAGTTTACTGATGGAGCAGAATCACCTAATGTTCAAATTGTAAAAGCGGTTTGCTGTTCCGCCGAAAACATCATTTGTCGCTTCCAGTGTAAGAGATTCAAGGATGCTTTTTGTAGTATCGACGACCGTTACGTAATCTCCCGCTAGCGTGCACACTGGCCAGTCGGTTCCGAACATGATTCGGTCAGTTCCGAAGAGCCCAAGTACGTGATGAACATAAGGGCGTAAATCATTGGCTGTCCAGTTGTGATGGTCTGCTTCAGTGATCATTCCAGATATTTTGCAATGGATTCCATTTATGCTTGCTACTTTTCTAAGGTCTGTTAACCATGGCTCGACTAGGTGATCCGCTATCTTGGGCTTTGCGATGTGGTCTACGACAGCACGCATATCGGGTACTTTATCCATTATTTCAGGTATGAAGGGAAGGTTAGGCGGCTTGGCAAGAAAGTCAAATGTCAGGTTACGCCTAACTAGTTCTTGCAGGCCATTGACAGCTCCCGAATTTACGATCCACGCTGCGTCTGGTTCATTTTCCCAGATGTGCCTGACCCCTTTGAAATACTGGCTTTCTTGAAGTTTGTCTAATATGTATCCAACTTTGGGGTCTGTGAGGTCGACCCAACCGATTATCCCGGCAATAAAATCATTGCGCTCAGCAAGGTCGAGTAACCAATACGCTTCGTCTGGGGATGACACCGCCTGGACAACTACGGTGTAGTCGATACCTGCTTCAGTAATCAGTGGCGCAAGATCTTCAGGAGAATAGTCGACTGATAATGGACTTCCTTCCGGCATCCATGAGTAGTTGAATTTGTCGATTTCCCACAAGTGGTGGTGGCTGTCAACTACAGGTATTTTTGGCAATAGTTTTTCCTCGATGTGAGATATTCATTGAAGAACCAGACTTCAAAATTATGGCACGATCTTGCCGATTTCAGGTTTCCCATTGACCGCTGTGTTGTGTTTACCAGCGAAATTAGAGTCTCCGTACCACAGTTCGCCATCTTTAATCGATAGGCCGTGAATGTAAGCGTCTCCGGCATCCATTGTGATGCGGTCAATTTCAGAGCCTGAGTTGACGTCGTATTTAACGACTACATTGTCTGTTGTATGTGCACACCATAAACCGTCACTTACACGAGCAAGTCCGTGCAACCGAGGTAGCTTCACTTCAAAGTGATGTGCTATCTCATGCTTCTTTGATGGATCTATTAGGTAAATTGCAAGGGGATTGAAGGCTGTGATCCATATTTTTCCGTCGTCCCACTCGATCCCATGAATACCCCCGCCATCTGGGGTACGGAACCGATCGATTGCCTGACCTGTTTTTAAATCGAGTTTGTATACATATCCAAGTCCTGTATCAGTTGAGCGAGCTGGGCGGGATGCTGAGTGACCGTTAGATGCAGTCCAAAGGTACCCACCACCGACGGTTATGCCTGATCCATTAGCTGTAGGAGTATAGATTGTCCGAATAATGTTGCCGGTTTCGTCCACTACGTATACGTTGTCGGTCTTCTGATCCATCACGAAAAGCCCTTCATCAGTCCACTGCAGACCGTTCGGCATTTCGCATGGCGTTTGCATTTGTTTTTGGGTTTTCATTTTTATTCAGAGCCTATTAATGAATTGTTATGGAATTTTTGTTTGTGGAAAAATTATGATTTCTGCAATGATGTTTCCGATGCGACGTTACGTCAAGTGATGATCATATCGTTGGGACATTAGAGGTCGGTTCGTTTGGATCCTACGCATAAATCGATCCTACGAACGAAATTCTAGGTAGAATAGTAAGGTGAAGTGTTTTAGGGCGTTAACAATTATTTGATTTATATGAATTCTTCCCAACTTTGCTCATCACACTTCACCTGTGAAAAATAGCCGCCGCCTTAGTGGATGGATGTCCATTAATTTCGGCGATGTCTAATAGGTGGTGTCGAAGATGCCCTCAAAGTCTTCTAAAGTCTCGGACGCACGCGAGAACGATCGTGTCATGGTTTTCATTGACGGAAGTAACCTTTATCACGTTCTATCTCAGCAGTGTGGTCGACATGATCTACAGTTCGATAAATTTGCCCTAAAGTTAGCGAATGGTAGGAAACTCCAGCGAACGTATTACTACAACATTCGGCAGGAGTCAGAAATTAACCCTACTGTTGGAACTGAACAACAAAAATTTCTTGAGTCGATGTACGACACTCCTTATGTGGAAGTTAGGTTAGGCATTTGGAAACAACGTGGCGAAATTATGGTTGAGAAGGGCGTTGATGTGATGCTCGCAACCGATCTCGTCACGAACGCATATAACGATCATTACGACACCGCTGTAGTCGTAAGCGGAGATGCTGACTTTTATCCGGCTCTTCAGGCTGTTAAAGACGTCGGGAAGCACATCGAAGTAGCTGCGTTTGACATGAATCTTTCGGCGGAATCTGCTCGAGTTTCTGATGTTGTACAGAAACTAAATAAGACGTTTTTTACCGGACTTTGGATGACTCGTGCTCAATCTCGTGCACGAGCTTTGTCTTCTACTCGACCAGAGGTTTCAGATGAAGCCGCTTCTCCGAATGGCGAAGATAAGGCCGCGACCAAGACTACTTCGACAAGACGTTCGTCTACACGGAAATCTTCTACTACGAAATCAACTGTAGGAACAAAAACGCGTCGTGCTTCTGTGAGTCGGACAAGAAAAACTACAACCCGAAAGTTAAAGTCCAATAAAGAGCAACAAGAAGACGTTGCAGCGGAACCTACCACGAGGTCCGATTCTAAAATGCGTCGAACTCCTACCAGGCGAAAAGTTGGGGGTACGAATAGTGTTGCTACCAATGGAAGAAAAATCACTCGAAGGGCTCCTAAGCCGCCAGCGTTGCGAAAGAATTCAAGTCCAGAAGAAAATGCATCTGAGCCTGAGAAAGTTGAGTCAATTGGAAGCCTCTCAAGGCGTCGTAGTTGGCGAGGCAGATTAGGACTTGGTAATAGTGAATAAGAGCTTTGCACTTCAATTCCGCGAGTTATTGGCGAAACAAAACATAGAGATGGAAAGTAACACTAGGTCATCCGGTCTGTAATTTCTGTTTTTAACGATTGTGTGTACATTGACCTAGGGTGAGCTTGATGCTAATTTCCAAGACACATCGACAACATGTTTTTTTCTGAGGATTCGGTATGCCATCTTTGCAAAGTCTGTTAGATCAAGTGGAATCGGCGACAAACGAAATTGTCGAACTTGAACAGAGCTTGGTGAGAATTCCCTCAGTGAACACGGGATTTATGCCGACAGGTAATGAAACTGCTGTGGCTGAGTTCGCGAGGGACTGGCTAGATGAAGAAGGTTTCTCTTCTGAAATTCTCGCTAGAGATCCGGATCGCGGAAACATTGTTTCTGTTTATCCAAGTGAAAATGATGACACACGTTTGATGCTTATGTCTCACACTGATGTTGTACCTGTGGAAGATGCTTCCAAGTGGAATTGGGATCCATTCGCTGCTGAGATATCTGAAGGTCGTGTTTATGGACGTGGCGCATCTGATTGCAAAGCGTTGCTTACCTGTCAATTGATGGCCATGGCGATTATGAAGCGGTCAGGAGTGATACTCAATCAAGGATTGCGACTGGTTAGCGGAGCTGATGAGGAACACGGTGGTCGATGGGGCTTTGGATGGCTGGCTGAAAAACATCCAGACGCTTTACAGGCGCAATTCGCAGTGAACGAAGGTGGCGGAACTCCGGTTGAAATTGGTAATTCGTTGACGTATTTGCTGGGGACTGGTGAAAAAGGACGGATGGAGCTGCATATCACTTTGCGTGGCGAAAGCGCACATGCTTCCGTGCCATGGACCGGAGTAAACGCCAGTTATAGATTGTCTCGAGCTTTAAATGCAATCGAGGCATATAGTCCGGAGCTTGACACTTCGCTCGCAATATTTGATCACGTTAGCTCTTTTGGTATTGAAGAAAAGCCCTCTCCACTGAATATCGAGCGCATAATTTCTGAAATGAATGAAACGTCACCTAGGTTGGGTTCATTACTTAGGGCACTGTCAAGGATGGTGCTTACACCGACTATGGTCTCCGGTGGAATTAAATCCAACAGCGTACCTGAAGAAATTAAGTTGACCTGCGATATTCGTACTCTTCCATTTCAAGACGAGACGTACGTGCGCAAACAATTGGATCAAGCATTTGAGGGAATTGAAGGACTCGAATATGACATCGACTATATGTCAGTTCCTAATTCTTCGGATTTTGATACTGAATTGGCAGAATCTATTCGCAAGGCGCAGGCAGCTGCGGTAAGTCGGGAAGATATCCAGTGGATACCAGCGATTAGCAATGGTTTCACGGATTCTAGATTCACCAGGAATTTGGGTATAGTCACTTACGGATTCACTGGTTCACATCCAGATGATGATCCTATGCTTTCTCGAGCACACGGGACAGATGAGTCAGTGGGAATTGCTTCATTGATCAGTGGCACTCGCAGTATGTTGGCTATTGCCTACGATCTTTGCGGTGCACGATGAGCGTATGTTTGACGTATAGATGTCGTTATCCGGTTGTGTATTGATTGTCTTGGACTTGTTGATCCGATTTGGTGTCGGTAAATGAATAGACAGGTTAAATTCGTTTCCTCAAAGATCAGTTGTTTGCACCTCCACTCCTATTTTGTCATCAAATAACTTTATAACTGATTGGTTGCATATGATGTCCGATAGCAAAACACCCAACGTTCTATTCATTATGGCTGACCAGATGAAAGCATCTATATTGCGAATGTATTGTTCTGAGATCGGGATAGAAACCCCTTCACTGGAACGATTAGCTCAAGAAGGGGTACGTTTTAACAACCCGATTACTCCACATCCTCTTTGTGTGCCTGCTCGAACTTCAGTGATGACAGCTCGATACCCACACTCTACCGGATGTCGTCGTAATGAAACATTGATGCCCCAAAACGAACAGCACGCTTTCAAGATTTGGAAACAAAATGGATTCACGACTGGGTTAATAGGTAAGAATCATTGCTTTGACCAATCTTCTGATTTGGAGTTATTTGATGTTAGATGCGAAATTTCACATGCAGGGCTTCCTTCTAAAGGAGTTATGGGGTTTGTTGGTAACACTGGAATGGAATGGTCTGTTCCTGAAGATGAA
>DBSW01000047.1 GCA_002306745.1 Dehalococcoidia bacterium UBA1332
GATTACTGTTCTTAAACTAAACCATTGCTAGAACACATCTACATTTGCCGCATAGTGCAAATACTTTTAGTGGTAACGAGTTATTCAAATGAAATTATTCCCATCGGAACATTTTTGTGGCGATGGCGAAGCTGGTGAGGGTCCAAAGTCCCAAGCCTAGTAATTCAGAGCCAAGCGTAGTTATTGATGCTCCTTCAACAGTTATTGCTCGCATTCCATCTGCAAGAAAAGCTAGAGGCAAATATTGGGTCCACTGGGTCATCCAATCTGGCATTATCGACTGTGGAAAGAAGATTCCTGACAGGAACATCATTGGCAGTGATATCACATTAGCTATTGGTGCGGCTGTTTCTTCGTTTTTTGCCCATCCTGATACAGCGAGTCCAATAGCAATAAAAAGCGCTCCACCTAGCAATGCAAGTATTGTTAGGTCTACCCATGCACCTAATCGAACAGTTCTAACAGTAACGCCGAGAACGAGCGCCCCAGCTATAACGAGTACATAAGTTTGCAATACTACGACTATCGCCTTGGTAGTAAGTTGCCCAGCTAGGAAGTGTGAAGCGCCGATTGGTGTTGCCTTCATACGTCTTAAAACACCTTGGGACTTGAAGCGTACTAAGCTGAATACAACCGTGAAAAGCCCTGTCTGCATAATTGCCATTGCTGCTATACCGGGGATCAGCCATGCCTTGAAACCTTGTCCTTGACCCGTGACAAAAGATTCTGAAATTCCTATGGAATTTTCCACGCGGTATATGTCAGGGACTTCAGCGGACTCTTTGAAAACAGCGTCTACTACTTGACCAAGGACTGTGTTTACTACAGCTCGTTCCTGCTGGAATCTTTCATCATAGGTAACTTTGATTTCTGCGTATTCATCACGATTACCATAATTGGCAGGTATTTCGATTACTGCAGTGTAATTGCCATATTTTAATTCCTTTTGCACGTTATTGCGGGTGTCAACAGATAGGTTTAATAGCACCTCATCTGCGGGTCCTCGTAGCGCAGTTATTAGTGATCTTGACGCTTCGTTTTCAGCTGCATCATAGACACCTACGTCTGGTGAGTTATATCCATCGAAATTCATGATTCCAAAAATGATCATCACTAACAGTGGGAAGAAAAGAGCCCAGAAAAGAGCGGCTCTGTTCCTGAAATACATTTTGAGTGACGCAGCTGTTAATGCGAAATAAATTCTCATACCGTGTTAGTCTCGCAGTTCATGACCGGTAAGGTTAAGGAAAACATCATCTAGTGTCGCTGCTCTAACACGTTTTTGTGGTTTAAAGCCCGTAGCAATGAGCTGATTGATTAAGTTGTCTGGAGTGTCTAGCGCGATGATCTTGCCGTTCTCTACTATCGCAATCCGATCGCATAATTCCTCGGCTTCTTCCATGTAGTGTGTGGTGAGCACTATAGTTGTGCCTGTGCTTTTTATCTGATGAACGAGTTCCCACAGTTGCCTACGTGCTTGCGGGTCAAGACCAGTAGTTGGTTCGTCCAGAAATAACACTACAGGGTCGTTGACTAATGCAACCGCTATGGAAAGTCTTTGTTTCTGTCCGCCGGACAATTCGTTGAATTTAGCGTTCTTTCGATTCGCTAGGCCAACTCGATCCAGTACTTCGATAGGGTTCACTCTTGATAGATAAAGCTTGGCGTACAAATCTACGATTTCGGAAAGTTTTAGGTTGTCGAAGAAAGCGTTTTGTTGAAGTTGTACTCCGATGATTGATTTCACTTCAGTCGGATTATTTTTTACATCTAATCCGTCGATATTTGCTTCACCGTAGTCGGCATCCCGTATTCCTTCTAGGATTTCAACAGTAGTGGTTTTACCTGCTCCGTTGGGGCCAAGCATGCCGAAAACTTCACCGCGGAGGACTTCGAAGGAAATGCCATCGACTGCTGTTATATCATCGTATGTTTTTCGTATGTTTTTAGCGATGATTACGGGGTCTATTGCCATAGAAACTTAAATTTTGTCCCTTGGGGGGGGTATGGCCGTTGCGGTAGCCTGTTTATTTTGGTTGTATGCGGTCAGTGAGAACTCGATCGGTTTATTGCCGTAGAAACGTTCTTTGTATACCGAATCAAGTAGTTACAGAGCCTATAAACGATTATATGGTTTGTGTGTCTTACTTGTGTCTGTTTAATGACGAGCGCGGGTTGTTGAATGTTTGTTTAGGAGACCGTTTGGATTAGAGTCTGGGATGCCAAGAGTTGCTAAAACATTCGATTAATCTAGAATCTAACTCGGCCTCATTGCTTGAGGATATTTTGTTACTTCACATAACTAAGGAGTTGAACTTTTGACGATTGATTACGTGAAATTTGGCACAGGTGGTGTAAAAGTTTCGCCGATGGCGTTGGGTCTTGGATTTAGAGGTCAATTTGATCGAAATGAGGCCGTGCGTGTGATTCATACTGCTTTAGATTCCGGGATAAATCTTATTGATTGCGCCAATGTTTATGGCTGGATGGATGATCGTAAAAATATTGGCAGCTCAGAGCAGGCACTTGGTCAGGCCTTGAAAGGTCGAAGGGACGACGTTGTAATCACATCCAAGGTGTTTAGTCCAATTGGTAGTGGCCCTAATGATCGAGGTGCCTCTCGATATCACATCATGCGAGAAATCGAACGATCTTTGAATCGTATTGATACCGATCACATCGACGTTTATATCTTTCACGGTGTCGAAGATATGACTCTGTTTGAAGAACAATTTCGGACTATGGAGACACTTATCCAGCAAGGTAAAATTCGTTACGTTGGTGTGAGTAATTTTCAAGCTTGGCAAATAATTAAGGCACTTGAAGTTCAGAAACAAATTAATGCGCAACCGTTGATTGCAGTCCAGAATCCTTATTCGTTGATGAATCGTGCGCAGGAAGATGAATTGTTTCCTATGGTCCGTGAGACTGGTGTTGGGATCATGGCGTACAGTCCACTTGGTGTGGGACTTTTAAGTGGGACGTATAAATCTTCTGAGATACCTGATGAGTCGACCTTGTGGGGGTCCCGCCGAAAAGGTCAAATAGGCAGATATATGCAGGGTAGAGCCGGTAAGGTGATCGCTGCCGTCGAAGAAGTTGCCAGCGATCTTGGAGTATCGATGCCTCAAGTTGCGATGGCGTGGGTTATGTCGCATCCGGAGATTACTGTTGCAATTTCGGGTGCAGATACAGTGGATCAGATTACGGATGTCGCTGGTGCCCTTGAGATCGACTTGCCGAAAGATATGATAGCTCGTTTGGATGATGTTTCCTATGGTATGAGAGCTTTACTGGACGGTACACCGACTGATGTGCAATAGGATCTGAATTTACAGATTTAGTTTGGTGAATAAATTTATATTTAAGAGCGGCAGTCTGCTTTGGAATTCATGTGAGAATTACGTGAACGCCAGTTTTTGACAACCTTGAGTTTAATGAGAAATTATTTTGAAGATACTACTTGCTGGCGGATCGGGAATGGTTGGGACGTTTATAACACCGTATTTGATCAAAGAGCATGAGATACGTGTCCTTGATTTGACTGAACCAAAACATAGCGGAGTTGATTGGGTTAAGGGTTCGGTTACAGATCCTGAAGCCATAAACAAGGCAATCGATGGTGTAGATGCTTTCATATGGCTGGTCATGCTTAGTCCGCAAGGTGGAACTGTCACAAATCAAAACTTGAAGGTCATTCGTGAGAATTATGATGTCAACTGCATGGGCTTGCATATGTTTCTTTGGCTTGCACAAGGCGCAGGACTAACCCGTGGAGTTTATACCAGTTCGATGAGTGTTCATTATCGAGATAGGGACTATTACAACAATGAGGATGAATTACCGCTCGACACTCCTAGCGCTTATGGACTGAGCAAGGGTTTCGGTGAAAGGATCTGTAACTATTTCGCATCCTGGTTCGATATGAACCTCATTGCCCTGCGTATAACCGGCCCTCGGACAAGGGCTGCTTACATCGAGGAACGAGCTAATCCGATTGTAGACCATGCTGATGGATCCAAACCGTTGTTTGTTACCGATGAAGCTGATCTTGCAAGGGCTTATATGGCCGCGTTAGAGAATGTTCAGATTGGCCATGGTCGGTTTGATGCGGTGTTTATCGCAGGAGATGAAGAAGAAAAGGAGCATAATTTGACTAAAGCGAAATCTTTGCTTGGATGGGCTCCTAGGTCTCATATTGAAATTGAGAATTGATATATGCGCATCGCTGTGATTGGCAGTGGAAGTATGGGCTCGGCAATCGCTCGCTCGTGGTCTGAGTTAGGGCACTCAGTTGTGATATGTACACGGACACCTGATTCTAAACGTGTGACTTCTTAGTTAGGAAGATCGGTCATGACGTTGCCGCTGCGTCATTAAATAACTCAATTGAAGAAGCAGATGTAATTGTTTTAGCCGTTCCATGGATTGCGGCTAAGCAATCGATAGCATGTTTAGGAGATCTCAAAGGGCGTGTAATCATTGATGTTACTAACCCATTTTTGGAAGGGCTTAAACTTGAAATTGGTCATATTGATTCTGGCGGTGAGCAGATTTCTCGTTGGTCGAGTGGTGCTCATGTTGTGAAAACACTCAATATAGTTGACGCTCGTTTAATCGGCGTAACTTCTATGGATGATAGAAAGATTTCGATTCCGATTTGTGGCGATGATCAAAATTCCAAACGTCTTGCTATCGATCTAATTAGCCATCTTGTATTCGATGTTATAGATGCAGGCAAATTGAAGATGTCTCGCTTGTTAGAACCGCTTTCATTGTTAATGATCAACCTATCAATGCGAAAAGAGTTTGGCAGCGAAATTGGATTCAGATTGTTGAGGGATTAAATCTTCACTCGCCAGGCGATTAAGGCAGAAAGTATTCGGACACCTGCCATTGCAAGAAATACGATTTCCCATGGTGTATCTGATGTGTTCAGGATAAAGGCGAAGATTAGAGCCTGCGCCCCTGCGTATATGTATCCATGCGCATCAAGAACCCCCGAAGCAGTGGATGCATATTTCGGACCAACCATGTCTACTACAAGAGTAGCGGTCATGGACAGGCTCATCGCAAAGGCTCCGATGAATAGCAATAAGGCACCGGCGTATATGTTTTCGGCTGGGACTATCGCAAGGCCAATTAATGCTAATGCTGAAATAATCGCAGACGTTGCAATCATTGGGCTTCTTCTACCGCCAAGAAGTACGTCGGATATCCAGCCAGAAACTATCGGTGCCAAAAGGTAGCCTATCGGTAGAGCAACGGTTACCAGCGCCGTACTTTCGATAGATAACCCTGCTTCTTCGAAGTAGTAAATTGGCGCCCAAGTGGTTAGCCCATATCTAACTACGTTTTCAAATCCTTTTATGTGGGATGTTACTACGAAACGCCAATTGGTAAATAGATATGAGTAAATAGCAAATAGGGGGTTATTTGGCTGTGAATATGTTTCTTTTGAACTCTCGTAGGTTTCTTGATGTTCTACGTTTTTCAATCCAACGTCAGATGGGCGATCGCGAACCATAAAGAAAATCGCAATCGCTGCTGGAATCAATAACATTGGTGGAAATCTGAAGGCGGCTCGCCAGCCGAACTCTGCGACAGTCCATCCAGTTATTAGCCACATTGCCAACATAGCGGTTCCGGCTGATACACCGACTAATCCCATTACCCGCCCTCGATGCTCTCGTCCCCACCATTGTGCAAGCATTCCGATCCCTGGTGACCAAGCAGTTGCGTTTGCAAACCCGTTTAATGCCCATGGAATTGCTATAGACCAGAGGCTGTTCCCGAAACTAGTAATCCAATTGAGTATCACGGACGTGATCGCTCCTGCGATGAGCCAAAACCTGTATCCATAGACTTCAGCAATTCTTCCGTGGGTTATATCACCGAGCGCAAAACCCCATAATAGACATGCGTTGATGATTCCGATCTCAATGTGAGTGAAGTCGAGTTGTTCGCGCATTACTGGACTCGCTGGCCAATGGTTGAATCTACTCATGTAGACGAATACGTAAAAACCTGCATAACTGAATAGAATGCGATTACGCCATCGTTTGAATTCGTTTTCGTGTTGTTGAGATTTTTCTGTCACCTTTGCAGGGTATACATCTTTTATCTAGCGCACAGCTAGGTTATCTCACTGTATGTTGAGAATATTCGAGAAGACATCGGACTAAGTCAGGCGTAACATTCGGGCAATCGCTGGGATTTAATAGCGGTGATGCTGAATTCAATTTAAAGAGAGATATGTTCAATGATCGTTGACGTCCACACTCACCTGCCGAGTCATCCACAGACAGTTCCTGATGGAGAGATACAGATTGAAACGACTATGCGGTCGGGTGAGACCGTGCACCTAACAAATTCTGTAGACGATTATTTGCGTGATATGGGTCCGGTCGACAAGGCATTTATATTTGGCATTGCACCACGTCCGTGGCGTCCTGATGAACGAGTTCTACGTACCGAAGGATGGCCGGAGCGTATGAATCACAATGATGTAGCCGCTCAAACGGCGAGCAAAGCTCCGGACAAGATATTGCCGTTTATGTCCTTACATCCACTCGATCCAAACTGGCGAGATGAATATGACAGGTGCGTTGGTGATCTTGGTTGCAAGGGAATAAAGTTAGGCCCAAACTACCAGGATTTTGATCCGACGAGTCATGAGGCTTTCGAATTATTTGCGCGTCTAGAGTCTGATGGAATCCCGATCATCTTCCATCAAGGAACTTCGCCGATGACGGAGGCTCCACTCACATACGCACACCCACTGACATCAGATAAAATTGCGATGGCTTTTCCTAAACTTACGATGGTTCTAGCCCATCTTGGTCACCCATGGCAGAGCGATTGTCTTTCTGTGGTACGAAAACATCCTAATGTGTGGGCTGATGTTTCTGCTCAGTACTATCGTCCTTACTCGTTTTGGCAAGGAATGCGGTTGTTTTACGAATGGGGCGTAACTGACAAAATACTGTTTGCATCTGATTGGCCAGTTACTCGTCCACAGGACAATATTGATCATTTGCGTGGATTAGAAAGATTTGCCAAGGATCATCATTTGCCTTCAATTCCTGCTAAGGACATTGAAGGCATAATTAATCGAGATGCGGTGGAAATTCTAAAGGTTGGTTGATCAGCCACGGTATAGCAATGCATTTTCTGTTTGCCATCGCAATTGTTTTTATATTAACTTCGGCACTTTATTACGTTGGTAGGCGTTCTGGATACCGTGATGGACGTTTCGACGAAAGAAAAGAATGGTCGACTCGTATTCGAGATTTAAATGACTAATCGATCATCGGATCTAGATGATTCACGCAAAAAGGGCGCATTCTACGGTTGGTACATAGTAGCCGCATTGTTTTTTGCTTCGTTTCTTGCGATTGGATTACGTCACGGGTTTGGTGTTTTCGTAAAAACTTGGGAGGAAGACTGGGGCGTAACGACTGCTGCAATTTCTTTAGCTGCCTCCATTGGTGTGTTATGTAATGGACTCTCTCAACCGATAGGTGGCTGGTTAGCTGATCGATATGGCGGTAGACCTGTGCTGGTGTTTTCGCTAACCGTAATGGCGCTCTCTACTATCGCTGTTTCTACTGTTTCTAGCGTGTTTGGTCTGATTATCTTGTACGGCGTATTGGTTTCATTTGCAGCGGGGGGTGTTTCTCATCCTGCGATGGCTGTAGTTATTGCACGATGGTTCGATCGTAATAGGGGAGCTGCGATGTCCATATTGGTCGCTGGAGGGTCGGTTGGCGGACTTGTCGTTGTTCCATTTCTTAGTTACGCGTTAGTTGAGTTTGGTTGGCGAGCAGCATGGGTGATCATTGGTTTATTGGCTTTGGGCTTTGGCGTTCCCCTGTTGCTGCTGATCGTTCGGAATAAGCCTTCAGAATTGGGAATGCAGATTGATGGTGAGCAACATGATGAGTCTAATCGAGAGTTACCGCAGTCCTCGGCCCAATATATAGGCCCGGATTTTGTTAATAAGTGGCATCAGGCATTGAACTCGAAACCGATTTGGCAGCTTTCATTTGGTTATTTTGTCTGCGGAATTACAACTTTGGCTGTTGCCGTTCACTTTGTCCGTTGGGCTGTAAGTGAAGATATTACTGAAGCAACTGCTGCATTAGCATTTGGTGCATTGATGTTTGTTAATGCTTTGGGTGTTCTAGTTGTTGGAGTGCTTTCTGACAGGTTTCAACGTAAGAATTTACTTGGAACTGTTTATTTGATTCGGGGATTAGCATTTATTTCTCTAATCGTTGTACCTGGTGATCAGGCTATATGGGCATTTGCTGTAATTGGAGGAATGTCATGGTTGGCGACAGTTCCTCTTACAGCATCGTTGACAGCTGATGTCTACGGTGTTCGTAATCTGGGAACTCTTTTTGGTTTTGCGAATATGTCTCATCAAATAGGTGGTGCTGCGGCTGTGCTGTTTTTTGGCTGGGCTTTTACTCGTTTTGGCTCTTATGATATCCCGTTCATGGTTGGTGCCCTGACACTTCTTGCAGCCGGCATAGTTTCGTTGTCGATACGCGAAAAAACTCATTCAGTACGTTATGTGCAGGTAATTCCAGAGGGAACAGTTGGTGATGAATCAAGTTTAAGGGATGATCGATAGATGCCGTGGTTAACGGAGACTCTTGCTCATCACTCGGAGCCGATTGATCCGGTTTTGTGGGATTGGATAAGTGCCGAAATCAACCATCTGTTAGGAATATCATCCGGTGTGATGGTTGTGTTGCTTGGAGCACTTATTATGGTCTTGCCAATGGCGCTTTTAGTGATGGCCCGGCGCCGTTTTTGAAAAACAGCCTGAAAATAATCAGCGCTTCATATTTTGATGGTTATTCAGTACCTAAATGCACTTCAGTATCTAGATTTTTGCGGTTAGCAAGGGGCTCATTCTGGCAAGTATCGTGTCAAGCTCTTGGTAATCTAGTTTGTCGAGCGCTTTATTTGCAGGGATCCTTGTAAGAGGAGTCTTGATTATTCCACGCCGCCAATATGCTGCTTTGTAGGCGTTTGCGCCGAACATGAACTCAAAGTTCAGTGATGGAATCATCTGCTCCCATATTGATCGAGCTTCATCGGTAACAATTTGGAGACCTTCTTGATCTATACCGCCGGAATCCAAAGCGCTCCATAGTTTTACGTGTGCATCTGTTATGTGACCCGCAGGCATTGTTCCACAAGAGCCGCGTCGGTATTCATCGACTAGATAACGACCACCCATACCTCCCATTAAACCTTTGACCATGCCTTTAGTTTTTGAGATAAGCTCAGTCATTATCTGTCCAGGTAGGTAGCTCTCTTCCTTCACGTAATCAACATACTCAACTTCGTTTATTAAATTAACCATCGTGTTGGTCGGTACAACGGGGCCAGCTGGTGGTTTGTTGTTCTGGATCCAGACGGGCAGTTTTCCGTTTTCAGCAATAGCAGCATAGTGATCCCAGATTATCTGCCCGGCCGCACCATTCGGGGGCATCGCCATTACAGAATCAGCCCCTAGTTCAGCGGCGTTTTTAGTCAGTTCGACAGAGACCGCTGTTGAAGCCCCGCTAACACCTGCCACGACTGGGATTGAGTCGCTTACAACTTCAATACCTACCTTAAGTACTTGTTTACGTTCGTAATCAGTGAGGTAAGGCCCTTCTGAAGCGTTCACCGGAAGTACTATTCCATGAGCTCCTGCTTCGACGCTGAATTCTATGCATCTGCGCAGAGATTTCCAGTCTACCGATAGATCTTCATTGAATGGTGTAACGGGTATCGCGTAGACACCTCTAAATTGAGATATGTTGGTCATTTATATTGTATTTCGTAACTGATAGTGAAAATCAACTGAATAGGTTACACGCTGTAATGGGGCGTTGAATGTGTTGGATCTAAGCTAAGATTCACATCATTGCCTACGACTAGTAATTGTGAGATGAGATTTATGGTAGAAAGTATGCGTGCAGCTCTAGATGATGGTACAGGTAAATACATAGTTCAGAATGTGCCAATCCCTGATATGTATGAGGGCGCTGCACTAGTTCGTATTCGACAGAGTGGAATTTGTGGGTCTGATCTTCACATGACGACGAGTCGAACCGATCCACAGGTGATTCCATCAGGACACGAAGTTGCCGGTGAAATTATAGAGCTGCCTAAAGGCGTTACCAATCTTAAGGTTGGTGATCGAGTAGCTATTGAGATGATTGGGGCTGGTCGCGCTTGTTTAACCTGTCATTTTTGTAGTTATGGTCAATGGAAACACTGTAGAAACCTTGCACCTGATACTGGTGGAGGGTTTGCACAGTACACGACTCGAAAACCTGCAGGGTTGTTCAAATTGCATGATTCGATGGATTGGATTGACGGGGGATTGGTTGAACCCATGGCTGTTAGCGTCCATGGGTTTAGATACGGCAGGATGCAGCCAGATGACATAGTGGGAGTGGTAGGGTCATCCACGATTGGACTGTCATCTATTGCCGTAGCAAAAGCCTTTGGTGCACGTACAGTGATCGCTTCTGCTAGACATCCACATCAGGCTGAGGCCGCGACAAATATGGGGGCTGATGTCGTCGTAGGTTCTGATGGGACTGAATTTGAAGAGGCATGTTTGGATGCAAGTAATGGTATTGGTGCTGATTTCGTTGTGGAGTCTGTTGGTGGTCACCAGAGCTATTCCTTCACACAGGCCATTAAGGCCACACGGAATCAAGGAACAATGCTCTATTTAGGTGGAGTGAAAATTCCTATGGAATTCGATCTTTTTGATCCTCTTTTGCGCGAGATTCGGATACAGTCAGTAATTTGTTATGGCGTTATTGACGGTAGGCATGATTACGAGGTTGCTATTGATTTACTAGCTTCTGGGGAGATCCCTTATAGGGATATTGTTACGCATCAGGTTGATTTGGAAAACATTCAAGAGGGATTCGACGTTGCATGGGACAAGAAATCAGGTTCGATTAAAGTACATGTAAATGTATAAACTCGCATTTTAATTATTCATCTGAACGGTTATTTTTTGTTTCGTCGGTCGTTAGTGACGAGTCTTATATGTTAGTGGCTACTATAAATAGCGCTAATATTTTTTGTGTAATTCCATTTAACGATCCTTAACACTTAAATACTAAGTCAGAGAAATATTTTGACGGCTGAAAGGATTCTATTTAAGTTAATCTCTATAGCCGTCTAGGCAGTTTGCTCTCATATAGTCGCGGTCCAGTTCGATCCCTAGGCCAGGTCGTTTTGAAAGGTAGATTTTGTCTCCACGAACATCTAGTGGATAATCGATCATAACGTCATAAGCGTTTAATTTTGCTCGTGAAGTTTCTACTCTGTAGTGATTAGGTACTGATGCCATTGCGTGAGCACCAGCTAGCACATTGATTGGGCCACTTGCGTCATGTGGCGAAATCGGAACATAGTATGCTTCTGACATTGTGGCCATTTTTTTTATTTCGGATATGCCCCCACACCATGTTACGTCGGGCATAACGAAGTCAGCCAGTTCCTGCTCGAGAATCGGAATAAGCTCCCATCGGGTATGTATCCGCTCCCCCACACATATTGGGACATTGACGTTATCTCTTACTTGTTTTAGCGCATGAGTGCTCTCTACTGGTACCGGTTCCTCAAACCAGAAGATGTTGTATGGTTCTAGAGTTTTAGCCAGACGAATTGCTGTTGGCGCGTCGAACCGGCCGTGGCAATCTATTAATATTTCTATGTCTGATCCGACAGTTTCACGCACAGCGGCAATACGTTCTGCTCCTAAATTCTCTGCTTCAGCACTGAGCTTTCCGGTAAGGTATCCGTTTTTTTCTTCCTCATGATGTGGAAACCATGGATCTGTCTTGATCGAAGTTTGCCCGGTGTCCACGATAGCCTTAGCGTGTTGTGTTAAGTCTTTGACAGATGATCCATCTTCAGGGTGGCAATATATAGGGATCCCTTCTCGTAATGGACCTCCAAAAAGTTCATAAACTGGGAGTCCTAGAGTTTTTCCGCGTATGTCCCATAGCGCTATGTCTATTCCAGAAATAATGTTTGTTGTAGCTCCTCTAGAACCC
The DNA here is from genome assembly GCA_002306745.1 of Dehalococcoidia bacterium UBA1332. Classification (GTDB taxonomy): domain Bacteria; phylum Chloroflexota; class Dehalococcoidia; order Lucifugimonadales; family Lucifugimonadaceae; genus Lucifugimonas. The sequence continues at coordinate 12,093 of DBSW01000047.1, forward strand.
ATATAAGTGAAGGATCGAAAAATTTTATTCCAGATCATTTCGATAAGCCTTGGATCATCTCCCTTTATGTGGTCACTGACATGACGAATTGCTGCACACACCGATCGATTAGCCACAGGTGATGTTCCAGTGATTTCTCCCCAGCCAGTAATTCCTTCATCAGTGTTCACTTCAATGTAAACGTACTCTCGATTACGTATATGACTATCATTCGCTGTATCAAGATATGGAGCTGGCGCAGATACAAGCCAGGGTGTTACCTTTGTGATTTTCATTGATTTCTCCACAGAGGGTGTATATGGGTATGGTCTGAATGGGATTGTATGACGAAGTTAAGTGGTTATATAGGAAATTATTAAATTAAAAAGACCTCAAAAATGTTGAGGTCTTTTTAATTTAATAAT
>DBSW01000064.1 GCA_002306745.1 Dehalococcoidia bacterium UBA1332
TCGTCACCACCATATAACGTAATCTTCCCGAGTCGTATTGCGATTAATTGATTTCACATCTGTCGTCACGCCGTGGTGGTCTAGTGCGACCTTAACGCCCGTTCCGAAATCTGCCTGCATGTACAGTGGGTATTTTTCAAAAATTTCGAAAGATGCGTTAGGGAAGGTTCCCGCCTGAAAGAAATCTCGGTTGGCTCGGGGTTCAATCATCCAGAGTGTCACTCTTTCTATTTCAAACGGGATTTTTAGGTTCGCTAGCATCTCTGTTATCCATGCGCCTGATGTGAGAATTAATACGTCCGCTTCGTACGTTTTTCTGCTGGTTGTAACTGTCACCCCCGAAGGTGTAGCGGACCATTTTTCGATTTTTTCATTGAAACTCAATTCCGCACCTGCTTTTTCTGCCAGATCTAGGTGCGCGGTAATTGCTATCTCAGGGAAAATTGCTCCTGATTTGGGATCCCATATAGCTTCCCATTCATCGGGAATATTGAATGATGGATATTTTCGTCGCACCTCGTCGGGCGTCATGATGCTGATATCAATATTTTGGGCTTTACTAGCGGTGTGTATACCACTTATTGCCCGTCCGTCAGGTTGCCCCATGAAGAGACCGCCCGTCAGATGAAACGAAGGCTCGCTATATAAATCATTTAGTTCTTGCCACAAATCGAATGATCGTCTGAGCATTGGTACGTAGCCGGCTCCCTCTTTGTAAGCCATGCGCATAACTCGCGACGGTCCATGGGAAGATCCCATCGAATGAGGAGGGTGGAATTGGTCGATACCTGTCACGGTGATACCGCGTTTTGCAAGCTGATATGTGGTAGAGCTGCCATGAGCTCCAAGACCAACCACAATTACACGCGGATTAGAGGATGCATTGCTCACACTTGAATTCACAATTTCCATGTGTGATTAACGTTTTTTACTGTTGAAGAAATTGATTCTGAGAGTTCTATTATTGGCGCGAATACTTCATCGTGAATCGGGCGGGCTACCCATTCCAGTCGCAGTTCCTCTGATTCCCAGTAAGAGATTACTTCGATTTGTTCTGGGGTGTTTCCTTGAGGATCCGTAAGCAGGGTAGCTTGTATGAATCCAGGTTGCTGTTCCATGGCGTTAATCCAAGGATCAACTATTGTATTCAACATATCATCTGATTTATTAGTTTTAGCGATCAAGTAAACGTGCAGTGTGATCATATGTATTGTCTATTAATGTTGGCTTATTTTTAGGTTTGAAATGCGTCTTTTAAGAAATTTTGGGACCAGGCACTTTGACACGAATTTTGTAAATTGAGGTAGAAGCTGTGATGTAAAGAGTTTTTAGATCATCGTCGCCCCAGGTGAAATTCGCAGTTACCTCTGGGACATGAATTACTCCAAGCGAAGTTGCATCTGGAGTATATACGTGGATACCTCCAGGTCCAGCACAGTAGATATTCCCGGTGCTGTCTGCCTTCATTCCGTCACATCCACCATCACCAGATCCTTGCGGAGTCGCCCAAATGTCCCCGCCATAAATGCTCCCATCATCTGCCACGTCAAACATCCTTATGTGTCCCTTATCTGTGTCATTGATGTAAATAAATTTTTCGTCTATCGAAAAGGTAAGGCCATTCGGTTGCTTGAAATCGTCGACTAGTAAGGTCAGTTCTTCAGAATCTGGGTTAATTCGGTAAACACCCTGATAATCCATGTCTTGATCCCGGAGAAGACCGAATCCTTCCATGCGACCATATGTTGGGTCAGAGAAGTAAATTGATCCATCTGATTTAACGATTATGTCGTTTGGACTGTTTAATTCTTTGCCGTTGTAATGTGATGCTAGGATCGTTATTGAACCATCATGTTCTTCTCTTGTTACGTTACTCGCTGAGTGTGAACAGGAAACTAACCGTCCTTCAAGGTCGAAGTAGTGCCCATTTTGTTTATGACTTGGCTGACGGTATGTGGTAATCCCATTCTTTGCTGACCATTTTCTAACGACATCTCCAGGCATATCACTGAAGATCAATTCACTGGTTTTCGAATTCCACATCGCTCCTTCTGTGAATATGAACCCCGTAGCGACTTGGTCGATCACTGTATCTTCGTTAATTATTTGACGGAATCGCTCGTCTCTTATCTCAACTGATATTTTTGCGTCCGCCATTTCATTCTCCGTTAGTCTGCGTTCCTATGAATTCTCACTTATATTCGCTGGTTGGCAGATCATACTCGAGTTTCAAGTTTGATTCGATAAATGCAGTTATGTATTGTTGCTGAACTACACGGTTTTAAGGTGAAAATAAGAATCTATTCTTAATCGGTTGTCAAAGGTTGATGCGAGTTAGTATTGTCCGGTGGTATCCTCAATATAAGCTTAAATTTGTAGCTTAGCTTTTAACTTTTTGACGTTAGAAGCGAAACCGTGTTTCTAGACGATCCGAAGTTTTTCGGATCGTTTCGCGTAGACGCTAAGCGCTGCGACGATCCTGAAAGTTCATAGAAATTCAATGATGAAAACTATTCGTGACGATCTGCGTAACGTCGCGATCATTGCCCATGTAGACCACGGCAAGACCACTTTGGTGGACGCTATGCTCACTCAGTCGGGTTCAGTTGACTCCCATAAAGAGCTTGATGATCGCGTGATGGATAACACCGACCTTGAAAAAGAAAAAGGCATCACGATACTTGCCAAGAACACGGCGGTAAGATGGGGCGATACCAAGATAAATATTATCGACACTCCTGGTCATGCCGATTTTGGTGGTGAGGTC
>DBSW01000162.1 GCA_002306745.1 Dehalococcoidia bacterium UBA1332
GATCGTGCTAGGTGGGGCGTTAGCGGTGCCCTGTACTCGCAATCCGCTATAGCGAGACTGAATGCCCTGTCGAGACAATTCGCAGATGGTCGCTGGAGTCAGTATTTTGATGTCGATAGCTTGGTCCCGTGCGGCGAGGCATCGTGAACCCCGTCAGGACCGGAAGGTAGCAGCGGTAAGCGGTATCCCTCGGGTGCCGCGGGAACGCCAGGCTTGAGTCTGTACTGGCATCTATGTCATATGCGATTGCCGATACAGGGATGCACGATCAATATTTTAGGCCTTACGAAAACTTTGTCATTAATATTTCGTCACACTTGGTGCGATAAGGTTTCGGCTGAATACTTTGGTGCTTGGTATAGTTCTGTATGTCGCCACAACCATTAGGTCAACATTTTCTTGAAGACTCGGCCGTTATTGATGCCATCATTGATACCGCGTGCATAAAGTCAACTGACACGGTAGTTGAAGTTGGGCCCGGTCGTGGGGCACTGACTGGCAGAATTGTCGCTAACGCAAAGCGAGTTTTGTTGATTGAATATGACTCTCTACTCGCTGTTCGTTTCGCAAATATATATCGATCAAACAATAATGTGCGAGTCCTAAACATTGATGCTAGAGAATTTGGTTCAGATTTAGACCCGTGGCTTCTAAATACCGACTACAAGGTTGTCGCCAACCTGCCTTACTATGCAGCGAATCCAATAACTAGAAATTTTCTAGAGTCCCCAATAAAACCTCACTCAATGGTCGTAATGGTGCAACGAGAGGTTGCTATGAACATGGCTGCGCTTCCCGGAGAGATGACTCTACTGTCTTTGGCTGTTCAGGTTTACGGGACTGTTGAACATGTTTTTAACGTACCTGCGAATTGCTTCAACCCTCCACCTAAAGTCAATTCGTCAGTAATACGGATTGTTCCTTCAGAGAAAGCACGAATAGTTTTTGAGTCAGTTGATGATTTTTTCACACTTGCGCGTAGTGGTTTCAAAAGTCCTCGTAAGCAACTCCATAATTCGTTGGCTGATGGTCTTTTTATACCTGTCGATGAAGCACGAGTTTTGGTCGAAAAAACTGGGATCGAGACGTCTAGACGACCCGCAACATTGTCACTTGAGGAATGGCAAATTCTTTACAACACGTGGGTCCAACAAGGACGTCCTATTGAGATACCGGGTTCATCGCGTAGAAAACGTAGAATAGTGAAAAACAATCAGTCATCCGAAGATTAAGGCGTATCGGTTTGCCTTCTGGTCCTGAAATCAAAGAAAAAGCATTTGCCAAAGTAAATTTGACTTTAGAGATACGAGGAAAACGTCGTGATGGTTATCACAACCTAATATCAATAATGCAAACTGTGGATCTTTTTGATGAGGTCAACATTTATAGGGCAGACGACTTGCGAGTCCATTGCGACGATCTAAACATCCCTGCTGAATCAAATCTAGCGATACGTGCTGCACGTTTACTTCGGGAACAAGCTGGGGTCAACGATGGTGCGTATATCGAAATCAATAAAAATATCCCAGTTTCCGCTGGTCTTGGCGGCGGTTCTTCAGATGCAGCAGCAGTTTTAAGGGGACTCAACAAGTTATGGGACTTACGTCTATCGTTAAGTGAACTAACTGGTTTAGCTGCAGAAGTGGGTTCCGATGAACCGTTCCTTGTCAGAGGAGGTACGTCATTGATCCAAGGACGAGGTGAGACCGTAACCCCGTTACCCAGCGCAAAAATAAATCAGTTGCTCATATTGAGCCCACTTTTCAAAAATAGTACTGCGATTCAGAAGACAAAAACTGTTTTTAGCGGTGTAACTCCATCGCTATTTACCCGTGGCGATCTTACCCACAAGCTTGCAGCTCGGATCAGGGGTGGAGGTGACGTTCCTGCTGAGTTTTTCTTTAACCAGTTTGGGTCTATCGCTGAAACCATCTTCCCCGGGTGGGAAACACACCGGAATCAAATGTTATCCTTCGGTGCACGTGAAGTGATTCTGTGCGGGGCAGGTCCTGCTATGTTCACTGTGCCTCCCACCAAAGAACTGGGAACGACCTGGCATTTGTTATTGACCTCGGTTCACAAAAAACGTGCCTATCTCGTCAAACCTACTCCAGCCGTACAAGAATCGAGATAATACCCTATGGACGAACCCTTACGCACCGTAGTTGCTGGAATGATCGGTGGTGCACTTATGTGGATGATTTTTTCAACCCATTTAGGACTGTTGCTAGTTTTTCGACCGCCAAGGTTTTTACTACAGCGTGCAGTGGAATCTAGAGTTATAAGTCTAATCACTACAACCACAATAGTAACTTTTATTGCATGGAATGCTTTTGCGGTAGGCATGTCATTTCTCTCGGTAGCGTTGTTGGATGGTACTAATGAGGCGATACCTCTTACCCCATCACCTATATACATTTCGGTGATGGTTTTCATTTTAATATTTCTTGCTATCCTCGGACTCGTATTCTTTCGTGATTACAAAATCCACATAATTGCTGAGTTAAGTGTTTTTTTTGGAGTGATTGGTCTTTTGATTCCGAATCTTGTTGTAGCGATTCATCGAGCACAATTGTGATTATCAGAAACAAACCTTTTGATCGTGATGCTCGTTGTTGAATTGATGATCGTTAGGGAGCATATTAGTGTCACTTGTTTCAATAGCACGTTATAGCTAAGGCAAAGGTACTGCGTCGGCATGACTATGCGATTTTCGAACCGTTTCGACGGTAAAGTAGCGCTACTGACTGGTTCAGCAGCTTCTAATAATGAAGAATTGATGGGTTTCGGAGGTGCTACTGCTTGGCGCTTTCTTGAAGAAGGTGGAAAAGGCGTTGTGATTACCGATGTGCAAGACGATATCGGTGAGAAATCTGCCTTAAAGCTTCGTGAGGCTGGACACGATGTAATGTATTTACATCTGGATGTCACTGATGAGACCGAATGGGAATCTGTTGTACAGCAGACTTTGGATCATTTTGGTCGGCTTGATGTACTCGTAAATATAGCAGGAATTCTTGATCCGAAATCTATTTTGGACATTGAAACAGATGTCTGGGTAAAGACCATGGAGATAAGTACTGTTGGTATCTTTCTAGGTACTCGTGCAGTCGCATCTGCTATGGAGCGAAGTGGCGGTGGGGCGATAATTAATCTTGCATCGATGGCAGCGAAACAGGGATCCGGGTCTTACGGTTCAGCGTATTCGTTTTCACGCGGCGGCATGCATAACTTCACTCAATCGTCTGCATTGCAGTTGTCTGAATTAGGAATACGAGTCAACACGATAATGCCTGGTTGGGTGCACACACCTTTCACGGATTATCTTTATTCGGATACGGAACAGAGTAAGTACCGGTTGGATCGGGTTCCATTGAAACGATGGGGTAAACCTGACGATATCGCTGCTGGAATATTATTTTTGGCCTCCGATGACGCTTCATACATGACGGGTGGTGAATTGCTTATCGACGGCGGGGTCAGCGCTGGTTCTGTGCGACCTGCCAATCCAAAATCTAATTCTTAATGTCTGGTCAAACCTATATTGAGCATTTATACCTAGATCATATTTGAAGAAGATACCTGTCTCTGCTGTGGGATGAAGTATATATTTTCGTTATTGGCACCTCATGAGTATGAATTGCCGATTAAATATCAATGCCTGTGAGTTGTTCCATCCGCATGGGTGTGAGTCATTTTTTTGTTAATGGCGGCAATTGCCTCAGTGAAGACATTTTTTATAGACGAGTGTTGTGATGAATCTGACCTCGTCGCTAGGGTGTCAAGCCAGTCGATTCCTCCGGTCATTGTCGTTATTAGATACTCACCGATTGCGGCATCGAAAACCTCCGTTTTACCAGCCTTAACGTAGACCGCAGAAGTGTGGGCAGCGAAGTTGACCGGCCAGACGTGCCATGCAACATGGTTACTGATTGCTCTTGCGGCTATCCACCCACTACTTTTAACGTTTATTGGCTCGTCAATAGCGAGAAACTGTGACCCGTGTTTAGACTCCGCTTGTGCGACTACATCACCGTTGAATACGATTTCTAATTTAGTCATCGGGTTCGCACAGTTTGCAGTCGCGTTAACATGCAGAATCCCACCCATTTCAGGTAGTACTACTTCGTCACCGGGTCGCGATCCTTCTACGGAGAGGTCCATAAGGGGGCCGCTTGTTGTATATGTGCGTCCTGAACGTACGGCCTCACTCCAAGAGTCATAAGACAGGTTCTGTTCTCCAATAAATGCATATGTACGCACTCCACCGACTGGCATACCTGCCGACATCTTGTCTGTACCACCTACTGCTGCCACACGGTACCCACAGTTCAACAATCGATACCATTCATGTACAGCGAACGTATCCATAGTGGGAACATGGAAATCCCGTATTTCAAGCCCGTCAACCTTACCGAGTACGACTTCTGCAATCACTTCCGAGTGTGGGAATGGAAAATGAGGGACGATCGCCAAGCCTCCATTTTCCTTGGCCTCATCGGCCCATTGACTCATCGCTCGAACAGTAGGATCGCCAATGTACCCTTCAGTAGGGCCGCTGGTCGACATTGGAAAAACAGGCGATCCTGTAGTGCCAAGCAAACTGATATGACCTAAGAAATGTTGACGGTTTTCAGTCCCAACCCAGACCAAAGTTTCATCAGATGACGACCCGGAAAGTGCTCCTGTCAGATCACCGACATTGGTATAAAGGTCACCCCATTGTGCCGCCAGCAGATTGATAATGTTAACGTCCTCAGCAGCCGCTTCCAGATGAGCAGTTTCCGGTGTCAAGAAGTGGGTATGTGTATCAGCGGTCACCCAGCCTGATTGCCGTAGGTTGGAATTTCGGTTCAATGATATTTTTAAATCCCGTTGTCCCGGCTTAATCACAACCTTTTGTCTTATGGGTTCGAATTCGAAACCCTTGGAAACTTCTATGTACACTTCACCTACAGGAAGTTCTCCTTGGAATGTTCCGTCAACATAGGCATATTGCGTGTCACCTAGTAACAGATCAGCGCCGTAGTCTTCGAACCAGTTGTCGTTCACTTCATGTGTGTGTCCGTAAGGCGGAAAATAGCGGCCGTCGGGCGAACGAAAGTGAATTCGGGACGGAGTTGGATTTCCTGTAGATGAATCAATTACTTGACCGTGGACCCATGTTCGTTGTCTGGTCAGAATTTTCGCTGAAATTTTTCGGTCGGCGCTTACCACCTGTGTTTTGTCAAATAACTCAGCGACTTCTATTTGCCTGTTGTTAATTGAAAGTGTGGCATCTCGTGATGCGGTCAGGTCGACTGACGTAATTTTTGTAGTTTCAGGAAAGGATTCACCCCAACCTTTTACCCGTTCGTTGAGCCAATCTTCCCCATCAAATGACTGTATATCCTGCTTCCGAGCTATAACTCCCAAATCAACATCTATGTCTATCTCGGAAGATTTCTTTCGATCTGAAAATATCTGGATCGTCTCGAGCGGTTCGTGGCGTAAAGGGTGATATGAGCCGCGAAAAAGGGTGATCGCCCCGATCGCGAATGTTGCTGCACCAGATCCTTCGATGACTATTTTTTTGACATCCTTTTGTCGATCGGGAAGTTCAAGCGCGTAGATCGTCCAAGATCCGGGTGGATTAGACCTGGTTTGTTTGTCGTCCTTCGCTGCTGTTCTGCCCGATTGAGGGGGCTCTCCAACCATAACTCCCGTTTGCCACCTGCCCCACGCATTATCTGGGTATGGTCCCCTTTTTGGGAGGCTGACTAGACTCTGATGTTGTCGTGAAACGAACCCACTTTGCATTCTAGTTTGCACTTGATTGATCTCAAACCGTCGCCTGACTGCCTGAACATGATGGGTGCCATCCGCATAAACGATTTTGTAGTCTGCAATATGTTCTCCAGGTGCCGTAACTACAGGGTTTAGATAGTCGGAAGATTGCCCCGCTACAGTGTTTTTGGCGTCCTCGTTGCAAAAATGAGCGAAAACGACGTGTGAGGCTGCGGCATTAACAGCTATTTCTACTTGGCCATGTTCTTGTAAGGCAAGAATTTCATTACCGTTAGTTCCCAACTCAAACGGCACACCCCAAAATACTTGGTTACCGAATGGTAAATCTAGTACAGCATTCGCTGTTTTCTTGGCCCAGTACTTGGATTTTGGCTCACTTTTATCAATTTTTTTACCAAGTGGGACTGGAATGAATTTATGCATCAATACAACCTGATTGAAATAAGCTGTCGAGTTTTTACAAATGATGCTTTAACTAGTTAAATGACACAAGCCCCGGACATGCAAAAAAATGATTTCCAGGGCTTGTTATATTACGGTCGGGATTTCCGCTAGCTAGCAGCTTTTACAGCTGCTTGTACCTGATCGTAAGGTGGTAGATCTGTTGGAACATCTGACAACCATTTCCAAGAGACATTTCCATCTGTACCGATAACAAAAACCGACCTGCGTGCTGCGGTGTACCCTTCCATACCGGCAAAGTTTGGAAAAGTAACGTCGTAATCGTTGATAGTAGATCGTTTATAGTCGCTCAGAATTGGGAAAGGTAGGCTGTTTGCATCCCTAAAAGCACCGTTCGCGAATCTACAGTCGACGGAAATTCCAATAACATCTGCTTCCAAGTTAGAGTAGTCTGCAAGAGAGTCTCTGAAAGTACAGAGCTCATCCGCACAAACACCACTAAATGCAGCAGGGAAGAAAGCTATTACAGCTTTTTTGCCCGCGAGACTTGAAGAACTGACCTCGTTCCCTTCAGTGTCCAGCAAGGTAAATGCCGGAGCCTTTGATCCAACGTCGGCTGACATATATAGCTCCTAAACTATTTTGGATAAAAATGAATTTTCGAAAAAAGATTATGCCATCGTCAACATCAGATTGACATAGCTACTTTGATCACATCGTCCTCTCTAAGCCGATACATCTCAAATGCGGATTGAGCATCCTCAAACGTTGTATCATGAGTTTTTAAGACACCAGGATCTATCCAACCCTTTTCTTTTAAACCTACGATTTCTCTGATTTCTTTTACAGGCTCATTAGTAGCTGCGATTACAGTAGCGTTCAATTGGATGTTCTTGCCCATCCATTTACGGTGGTCGAAAGTAACTTCTGTCGGGTCTACTAAACTGAATGAGATAATTTGTCCTTTATCCCTAACGAGATCCACTGCCGTACTTAAACCAATATGGTTACCACTTGCGTCTACGACTACGTCGTACATCTCTCCACTGGTAATTTCTTTCGATGCTTCTATTGTGTCTTCATTTGAAGCGTTGATAGTGTGGGACGCACCGAGCTCAGTTGATTTTCGGCATCTGTATTCTTCGAGATCGATACCGACGATTTGTTGAGCACCTTGTCGTTCTGCAATCATAGTGAAGGTCAGGCCAATTCCGCCTTGACCGATAACTGCGATTTTTTTACCTATTGGGTTACCCCAATGTCGGGCGGAAAACAGTGCAGTGCCTGAATGCTGGCACATCACCCATTCAGAAAGGTCACCCCAGTCTGGTAACTTGATTAACCTGTCAGCAGTCTGAACGACCTGTTCCTGCATGCCGGCTACATCGCGTGGTATGACAATTACCCGTTGCCCTTCTTTGTAATCCGTGTCCCGGCTTTCGACGACAACTCCCGCGCACTCGTGCATTGGGGCACCTGGGACAAAAGGGTAGTGTTCCTCTGGAAGATTAGCGTCGTATTCAAGATAGATATCGCTTCCACATATCGATAACGACTCGAGTTTGACTTTAACTTCACCATCTTCAAGTGGGCCAGGATCAGGTACGTCAAGAAATTCTATGGTCCGTCTTGCTACTACTCTTGCTGCTTTCAAATCAACCCTCTTGCTTGTATTTCTGTGATGCCTTGACATCAATAACTGTATTCGAGAGCGAATTCTAACCTGATCAGGCGTATACTCGGGCGCGTTTAGCTATTAGTTTTTCTTATCCCCGAAAGTAACTAAAGAAGTGAAAATCTCAAAAATCGAAACGGTACGTGTCTCCGATCCTGCCGACGTGATATGGGTCAGGGTTCACACTGATACAGGGCTTATTGGTTTGGGTGAAACCTGGTACGCATCGAAAACTGTCGAATCGGCTGTACATGATCATTTTGCGCCTCTTTTGGTTGCACGAGACCCTTTTGCCATCGAACGTCATTGGTTGAATATGTTTCGGTTGTCCGACCATGCCGGTTACGGTGGTGCAGAATTACGCGCGATATCGGCTATCGATATGGCACTTTGGGACATAAAAGGGCAGGCGGCTGATGTTCCTGTATATGAGCTCTTGGGTGGAGCTGTACGTCAGAAAATACGGGTATACGCAACAGGTGCGCCGTTTGAGGGCTGTGGCGATCTGGCGCGAGAATTAATCGACGATGGCATCATCGCTATGAAAATGGGGCCGACCATTGTTGTTGCCACACCGTCAGAAGGGCAATACTTGGCTCCCAAAGATCTCGATCATGTTCTTAAGCCTTTTCGCGATGTACGGGACGCGGTTGGAGACGACATAAAGATTGCAAATGACGGTCATGGGAAATGGGCTTTACCGGTAGCGATACAGATTGCAAAAGCGATGGAGCCGCTGGACATTATGTGGCAAGAGGATCTTATGCCTCTGCTGAACCCCGAAGCCTTATTGCAACTGCAGGACTCAACAACTACACCAGTTTGTATTTCCGAACGACTATTGACTCGATTCCAACTTCGAGAGTTCATAGAGAATGGATCAGCGCAAATCGTAATGCCTGATCTTATTTGGACTGGAGGTATAAGTGAAACTCATCGCATAGCAGTTATGGCATCGGCTCACCAAGTACCCGTCGCACCACATGACGCTACTGGACCAGTCAACATATTTGCCTGTGCTCAAATTTGTATGAATTCCCCAAATGCGATGATTATGGAACATGTTCGTCCGTACCTTTACGGTTGGTATGGAGATTTTGTAGACCCCCTGCCTCCGATAAAGGATGGCTGGCTTCATGCTCCGCAGAATCCAGGGATCGGGACACGCTTGCGTAAAGAAGTATTCGAGCGACCAGATGTAATTCTTCGATTTAGCAACGAATCTGTAATGATTCCAGGCATGAACGATGAAGGTTGGGATGGCGGTGCAACATTCCCAGACGATATGTGGTCCGACATGAAACAGATACGCGACTTCCGTTCACAAGGTCACTCAGTATCAGAGCGCACAACAGGACTAGAGATAATCGAATTTGATAAAGATGGTGAAGGTGAGCGAGGTTAAGATGATCATCTCCAATATCGAAACAATCCGTGTGGGGCAGTTCCCTGATTTGCTGTTTACACAGGTTCACACAGACACTGGCATTGTTGGGCTTGGTGAAACTTGGTATGCAGCACCTACTGTTGAGTCAGCTATTCACGACTATTTTGGGCCACTTCTGGTAGGACGTAACCCGTCTGAAATCGAGCGACATTGGCAAACAATGTTCCGATTATCTGATCACGCTGGGTATGGGGGTGCTGAATTACGCGCTATTTCGGCGTTAGATGTGGCATTGTGGGACATCAAAGGTCAAACACTCCAATTACCAATATTTGAAGTTCTCGGCGGAGGTATGCGTCATCGCATTAAGGTTTACAACACACTAGGCGTATATGGAAACATTACCGACGGATATGATGTTTGGAACGATCCTGTAGGGGTGGTGCACAGCCTACTTGATGAAGGCATCACTGCGATGAAGATGTCACCAACCGATTTCATAGCCCGCGAAACTGATGGGCAAATTTTGTTCAACGACGACCTAGATTTTGCGTTGAAACCATTGCGATCTATTCGTGACAAATTTGGCATGGAGATTGATGTCGCAAACGATGGCCACGCGAAGTGGAACCTGCCTAATGCGATGCGAATTGTTAGAGAAATGGAACCACTTCGTCCGATGTGGCATGAGGAACTTATATCTCCGCTAAATGAAGTGGCACACGCTAGACTTCAATCTGCGACATCTACACCAATAGCGGCTGCAGAAAGGCTTATGACGCGATATCAACACAGGCGGTTTATCGAATCACGTGCTGCAATGATTACCATGCCAGATCTCACGTGGACTGGAGGGATATCAGAGGTTAAGAAGATTGGGATATTGGCCTCAGCACATCAGATGCCAATTGCGCCACATGACTGTGTCGGACCCGTAAACATGTTTGCATGTGCACATATAGCAATGTCGACGCCTAACGTGATGATTATGGAGTACAACAGAGCATTACATAAGGGTTGGTACAACGACTTAATTGAGCCCAATTTTGTAGTTGAAGATGGGTACCTTCTTGCACCAAATGAGCCAGGTTTAGGCACACGCCTTAAGCAGTCGGTAAAGGATAGACGTGACGCGATAATTCGTGTAAGTGACAGGAAAGAAGAGTCATGGCTGATGTCCAGGAATCGTTACACCTATCCTCCCCAAGCAATGCAGGACGAATTCACTAGTAGCACACCACGTCGCAGCGCCGGTTTTAGTTCTGTTTACTACGATTAATCCTTAAACTGCGCTTCACTGAAAAACACAAAATTTATGAATAAACGAAATTCAAAAAAACGAATTATATTTATCGGAGCTGGAGCCGTCGGTAGTTATATTGGTGGATGGCTTTCGCACACTGGGCATGATGTAACTTTAGTCGATATGTGGGCGAAAAATGTGGATACTATTCGAACGCATGGGCTGAATGTGGCGGGACCGCATGATGCATTTGTCGCTCATCCATCAATATGGCACTTACATGAGAATGAAATCATTGCGCGACAATCGCCTTTCGATATAGGGTTTGTCGCTGTTAAAGCTTATGACACATATTGGGCCGCAAAATTCATTGATAAATTCGTCGCATCGGGTGGATATATAGTTTCCTCTCAAAATACATGGACTGACCCAGCTATTGCAGAAGCTGTTGGATCTGATCGAGCGGTAGGATTGGTCATGTCCAGTATTTCGGTCGCACTATGGAACCCAGGAAAAGTTGAACGCCCCGGAGAAACTAGACGACGTGATCTCGGGCACACTGTTTTCCGCGCAGGAAATCATGATGGGAGCGACAGTCGCAGACTGCATGAACTTATTCAAATTCTTGACCCCGTGGACGGGGGCAAAATCACAACTAACCTGTGGGGAGAGCGGTGGGCAAAATTGGCCCAAAATGCTATGGGTAATCCTGTGTCGGCAGCTAGTGGGTTAGGAATGGCAGATCTCAACAAACATCACCGGGGTAGAGAACTACAAATTCGATTAGCCCAAGAAGTATCGTCTGTCGGTTACGCACTAGGATATGAAATAGAAGATTTCGGTGGCCGACCGGCGCAGGACTGGGCGAATTCTTCACGAGAAGACACATACGAAATGCTTGACGGAGAACTTTCAGAAAAAGTTAACGGATCTAATTGGAGGCCGTCAATGGCGCAGGACGTAGTTAAACGTCGACATACGGAGATCGATCAGATGAATGGCTTCGTATGCGAACAAGGGGCTAAAGTTGGAATTCCAACCCCTGTTAACGAAGCAATGACAAAGGTCATAAAAAATATCGATGCAAATCTGACCGACGTAAAATTCGCTAATGTGGAAAAGGTTCTGGAATTGGCTGGTTATTGAACTATAACGATAATTAAACCCGCTTATATCTATGGTCACCTGAGAGCAACCGAAGCATCATAAGAAAATTCAGAAGTATCCAATAGATCACAATCACCCTAAAACACGAGACCGCTCACCATACAGAAAAATCACCTAATTGCCAGGTATTCACGAAGACACACTCATAGCACTTGATCTAGAAACCACCGGTCTTAGTGCAAATAACGATCACATCATTGAAGTGGGTGCCGTTAAATTTGTAGGTGACAGACAGATCGATACGCTTAGCATTCTTGTTAATCCACAGCGTAAATTGTCTAATTTTATTGTGCAGATGACTGGAATCACTCAGGCTGACGTCGACAGCGCACCTGACTGGGAAGATGTACAAGAAGTTGTAAGCGAGTTTATTGCTGGAACCCCGATCATCGGACATAACGTCGGATTCGACGCTTCGTTTCTTAGGTCGCATGGCGTAAAACCAGACGGCTTGTACGACACAATGTCGATGGCTGAAATAGCTCTTCCGCATGGTCCTGAATATAGTCTTGTACGCCTAGCAGACAGATTTGGTTTTTCACACGATGCCCCCCATCGAGCATTATCTGATGCTCTAGTAACCAAAGATCTCTTTATCCATTTGCTGGGAATCTTGGAGAGTTTCGATCGACCGGTGCTAGAACAATTAAGATTTCTTGGAGAAAAAGTACAGACACCATTAGGTCGAATAGCAAAACGAATCTTAGAATCAGAAACTTCATCTATTTGTGAAACCAACAAGAGTTTGTTAGCAATCGATCCCAAAGAATTGGGTCAGCGGTTGCGCTCTGTGAAAAATACGCCAAAAGTCGAGCCTCACAAATATAATCAAGCATCGATTGATACAGAGAATATTTCCGCTTCCACTCGATCCATATTCGGTGTTAATGGTGCACTAGAAGATACTCTCATAGGATATGAGTCAAGAC
>DBSW01000128.1 GCA_002306745.1 Dehalococcoidia bacterium UBA1332
ACAGTCACACTTTCAGATGTTGCAACTTGATCTGCAGTTGATTTCGAGGAGGTCTCAGCTTCTGTACAAGCAATCAATATTGCTACAGATAGTGCTATGAGTACTAGAGTGACAGCTTTACGAATATTGTTCATGGTAGTTTTAATGACTAGCCTTTTTGAAAACTAAGTGATGCATCACAGTAATTTGAGTACAAAAAACACTAATTTCATTAATGTACTTAAGAAATGTGAATTAACTGTGTGATACGTGATGAATCATAATTCAATTTAGTACACAGATTATTCAACCAGCCTTTTAGTTCTGGCTAGTGTTTCCATCCAGAAGCAATAGGTAGTCTTCTGTCTTTACCGAAAGCCAGGCCTGTAATTTTTACACCAGGAGGTGCTTGGCGTCTTTTATATTCGTTTATATCGATCATACGGATTATGCGGTTAACTTCAGTTTGGTTAGCACCTTTTTCACCCAATTGTTGCTCGTTTTGCGCGATTAATTCTGGAGATAAGCGCAGTTCGATATACGAATGGATGACTCTATCTAGCTGTTCATACGGTGGTAATGAATCTTCATCTAATTGACCAGGTCGCAGTTCTGCACTGGGAGGCTTTTCGATAATTGTCGAGGGTATAGGTGCCACTGAATTTTTCTCATTACGGTGATGACAAAGGTCGTAAACCATGGTTTTTGGCACATCTTTTATAACTGCGTATGCTCCTGCCATATCACCGTAAAGGGTGGCGTATCCGGTAGCGATTTCTGATTTGTTACCTGTGGTTAGTACAAGCCACCCAAATTTGTTTGCAATTGACATCATCAAATTGCCTCGTATACGAGATTGGATATTCTCTTCCGAGATACCAGGTTCAGTACCTTCAAATGTTTTGGAGAGCATGTCCTCAAATGCTAAGTGACCAGACTCAATTGGGATATTCCATAAATCGATGCCAAGTTGAGCGCATAAATCCCGAGCATCAGAAATGCTACCGTCTGAGGAGTAGCGCGACGGCATTGATATTCCTATTACATTTTCGGATCCGATAGCGTCGACAGCTATTGTTGCCACTAGCGCAGAGTCTACGCCTCCTGATATAGCTATGACGACTTTGTTGAAGCCAGTCTTTTTTAGATAATCGTGTGTACCTACAACCAAAGCGCTATAGATCGCTTCTAGGCGACTTAATTTTTGAATAGAAGGTTTGTCAATTTTGGGTCGTTTATATGTTTGTTTTAGCGTGACCTTGAATTCAGTGGGTCGCCCGACTTTTTCAAGTTTGCGTTGGGGCCAAGCGATACTTTGATTTTCACGACTTTGTTTACTCAGGTCATCTACGTTAATATCTACAATAAGTAGAGTTTCTATGAAACGAGTTGCTGTGCCGATTAATTTTCCATCTGGACCCACTAGCATACTTCCGCCATCGAACACAAGCTCGTCCTGACCGCCAACCTGATTAGTGTAAAGTGTGTAGACTCTGTTACGTCGGGAGAGATTGGAAACTAGATCTATTCGTCGATTGTGTTTTTCAGATTCATAAGGAGATGAGTTAAGATTTACTAAGATTTGTGCCCCGTTAGCGCTCTGGACTTCTGCCGGTCCTAATTCTTCCCAAATGTCTTCACATATGTTTATGCCGAGTTTTATTCCATTTACAGATACGACAGGGCAGTGGCTCCCCGATTGGAAGTATCTACGCTCGTCAAATACACCATAATTTGGAAGATGAATCTTTCGGTATGTTGTAATAGTTGAGCCTTTATGAAGAATTGCGGCGGAGTTGTAGAGTTTCGTACCAGATTCATCAGTGTCCGAGTCAACAAAGCCAACAATAACAACGATATCTTTAACTGAAGAGGCGATTCTTTTTAGTGCATCCTGATTTTCAGTAATGAAGTTGTCATATAGAACTAGATCTTCTGGTGGATATCCTGTAATTGCAAGTTCAGGGAATGCTACCAAGTTAGCTCCCTGATCTTTAGCTCGTCTGATCCATTTTTCTATCAGCTTCGTATTACCATCGATATCTCCCACAGTAGTGTTTATCTGTGCGGCGGAGACTCTAAATGTTGAGTGTGGACCTGAACTGCTCTTATCGGTAATCATAGGAATCCGATTTTACATCTGTTGTGTAGGGTTAATTCAACTTGACGAGGAAAAAATAGGAGGACGGGCATAACCTCGTACAGTTGGGAGTTGAGAACTTCCTGATAGGAATATATCGATTTGTCGAGCGGTTCGTCGACCGCTAGCAATTGCATGCACGACTAGAGATTGACCTCGTTGCATATCTCCGCAGGCAAATACTTTTTTTATATTTGTCTGCATGCTTCCGTTGGCTGCCACATTACCTTTTTCATCATATTTTACTTGCATGGCATCTAATAGGCCTTCGTGTTGCGGGTGTATGAATCCCATTGCAAGAAATACAGCTTCAGCTTCAATTTCGAAGTGGCTACCCGGTACTTCTTTCATATTGAATCGACCTGTTTCTTCGTCTTTGATCCATTCGACCCGTGCGCATTCGATGATTTTTAGATTTTGTTCGTCATCTCCGATGAAGCGTTTGGTCAAAACGTTGTAATCTCTATCGCCTCCCTCTTGGTGCGCACTTGATGTCCTGAATATGTTGGGCCATTGTGGCCATGGATTATTGGATGTGCGCATTTCGCTTGGGCGAGGCATTATTTCCATTTGAATTATATTTTTGGCGCCTTGACGATGTGATGTTCCTAGACAGTCGGCTCCAGTGTCTCCACCACCAATGATTACAACGTTTTTGCCGTTTACATCAATATTGTCCTCTGGACCGAATTCTTGGCCTTTCAGCTTTCGGTTCTGTTGAGATAAAAAATCCATTGCAAAGTAAACACCTTTTAGTTTTCGACCCTCCACTGGTAAATCTCGAGGGATAGTTGAACCACCAGCAAGGCAAATAGCGTCAAAATTTTGCATAAGCTCTTTGTGAGATATGTCACTTCCAACATTAGTATTTACTTTGAATTTAACTCCTTCGCTTCGCATTTGATTGACTCGTCTTTCAACAACTTCTTTTTCAAGTTTGAATTCAGGAATGCCTAGTGACAAAAGTCCGCCGACGTATTCGTTCCGTTCAAATACCGTGACTGCGTGACCAGCACGCGCAAGCTGCTGTCCGGCTGCTAGTCCAGCCGGACCAGATCCTACGATCGCAACCGTTTTACCTGTTTTGTTTACTGATGGTTCGGGTTTTATCCAACCTTTTTTCCATGCATGCTCAACGATCTGTTTCTCTATCATTTCTATTGTGACAGGATCCGAATTAACAGATAACGTGCAAGATGCTTCGCAAGGAGCAGGACAAATTCGTCCGGTGAATTCAGGGAAGTTGTTGGTAGCGTGTAGCCGTTGTACCGCTTCTTTCCAGTTTCCATGGTATACAAAGTCATTGAATTCAGGGATTAAGTTTCCAAGGGGGCATCCGCTATTGCAAAACGGTACCCCGCAGTCCATGCAACGACTTGCCTGATGACGTGCATCCGATTCGCCCCACTCTAGATACACCTCTTTCCAGTCGTTGATGCGTTCGGAAGAGTTTCGGCGTGCCGGTGTACAGCGCGAGGTTTCCATAAACCCAGTTATTTTACCCACTGATGCCGACCCTCTCCCTTGCGTCGGGGTTATTCGAAGAACGATCATGTTCACGGAGAATTCGTGCGTAATCTCTCGGTAAAACTTTTTTGAAGTTCTTTATTGAATTTTTCCAGTCAGCAAGCATCCGTATGCCGACTTCACTGTTTGTGTGCCGTATGTGATTTTCGATCATTTTTTTAAGTTCGATTTCATCTTCAGATCCTGAAGATAGATCCAGTAGATCAGAAATCGAGTCATTGAAATGTGTCCCGAATGTGTTGTTGCCATCCCACACATATGCAATTCCACCACTCATACCAGCACCAAAATTTCTTCCTGATGAGCCGAGTATGGCTACACGACCACCGGTCATGTATTCACAACCATGATCACCAATACCTTCTACGACCGCAATAGCTGAGGAGTTACGAACAGCAAACCGTTCACCTGCACGTCCGTTGATGTAGGCTTCTCCACCTGTCGCACCGTAAAGCGCGACATTTCCGATAATGATGTTGTCTTCAGCTCTATATGAGCTGTTTATAGGCGGACTTACTATTAGCCTACCCCCTGATAGACCTTTACCGAAATAGTCATTGGAATCACCTTCTAATTTGAAAGTTACACCTTTCACGAGCCATGCCCCGAAGCTTTGACCAGCTGATCCGTTGAAGTCAAAATTGATAGACCCGTCAGAAAGACCATCTTCCCCGAATTTATCAGCGATTTTCCCACTAAGAGTTGCACCAACTGTGCGGTCAACGTTAGTTATTGGTAGAGATCCTGTTACTGGTTTGCCATGTTCTATGGCTGGTTTGGCTAGCTTAATTAATTTATTGTCTAGCGCAGCATCAAGATCATGATCCTGATGAATTTTCTGGTATGGGTGGTCCGATGGTAGTAAATTAGGCGCAACTAGAATTGGTGAGAGATCTAGTGTTTTTGCCTTCCAGTGTGATATGTCCTCTCGGACTCTTAATTTATCTACCCTCCCGATCATTTCGTTAACAGTGCGGAAACCCATTTTTGCCATGAGTTCACGTAAACCTTCTGCTAAAAACATAAAGTAGTTCACGACGGCATCTGGAGTGCCAGTGAATTTTTTACGTAGCTCTTCGTCTTGAGTAGCTACTCCAACCGAACAAGTGTTCAAGTGGCACTTTCGTAGCATAATGCAGCCCATTGAAATCAATGCTCCTGTTGCAATGCCCCATTCCTCAGCACCCAACAGTGCACCAATCATAACGTCAAGTGAGGTCTTCATCTGACCATCTGTTTGTACAACGATTCTGTCGCGCAATCCGTTTGCCACTAATACTTGCTGTGTTTCCGCAAGTCCGAGCTCCCAAGGTAGACCAGCATGTCTAATTGAACTGACTGGTGAAGCTCCTGTTCCACCGGAGTCTCCAGAGATAAGAACAACGTCGCCTTTTCCTTTTGCCACCCCGGCTGCGATGATTCCGACCCCAGCGACCGACACAAGTTTTACGTGGACGCGTGAGTGTGGGTTTACACTTTTTAAATCATGGATCAGTTGAGCTAGATCTTCAATTGAATAAATGTCGTGATGGGGGGGTGGTGAAATTAGTTCTACTCCTGGCGTGGTCTTTCGTATGTACGCAATATATTCTGAAATTTTGCGTCCGGGTATTTCTCCTCCTTCACCTGGCTTGGCACCTTGTGCCATTTTTATCTGAAGGTCACTTGCATTGATTAAATAATTAGTCGTGACACCAAAGCGGCCTGAGGCAACCTGTTTAACAGCGCTAGAACGATCATCACCATTTGGGTCTAGTGTAAATCGCTCAGGATCTTCTCCGCCTTCTCCAGTGTTGGATCGTGCGTTGATTCGGTTAGTAGCAATTGCTAATGTTTCGTGAGCTTCTCTACTTATCGACCCCAGAGAGATTGCTCCTGTCGCGAATCGTTCTACAATTTTAGACGCAGGTTCAACTTCCGCTATAGGTATTTCACCGCTGAAGATCGGTTCCAACATGTTTCGGATGGTAATGTGTTCATCACCTTCGTTATTGGAAGCGATTTCGAATTGCTTGAATGTATTGAAGTCGTTTCGCGTAACGGAGTCCTGCAAAAGGGCGATTGTATCTGGGTTCCACATGTGCCGTTCGCCAGTAGATCGCCATAGGTATAGACCACCGATATCAAGTTTTAGATTCGACGGAATGTTGTCTGGTGAAAATGCGCGTGCGTGATTAGCCAGAGTGTCCAGTGCGATTTCTTCCGTGCCTATTCCGCTGATCCGTGATACGGTCCAAGTGAAGAATTCGTCAATAAGGTCCTGCCCTAGTCCCAGTGCTTCAAATACTTGGGCACCAATGTAGCCTTGGAGGGTTGATATACCCATCTTGGCCATCGTTTTTATGACACCTTCTTCTATAGCCTCTCGTAAATTTTTTTCAGCAGTTTTTTGGTTAGGAATTTTTTCTTCTGCCGAAGGATCTAATCTTAGACCTGCGATAGACTCAAAAGCTAAATATGGATTAATTGCGGATGCGCCGTAACCGAACAGGGTCGCGAAGTGATGAACTTCACGGGGCTCGCCGGATTCTACGATGATGTCGGCTTGTGATCGATTGCGCTCACGTATAAGGTGATGATGGACAGCACTTGTAGCTAGGAGCGATGGAATATAAGTATGCCCACTATCGACACCTCGGTCTGATAGCACGAGTAGTGTGTATCCATCTTCTATAGCTTGGCTTGCTTCTTTGCGAATACGATCCAGAGCAGCGTCAAGAGCCTCTTTCCCTCCTGCAACTGGGAATAATGTTGAAATAGTTTTTGCTTTAATGCCCGGAACTGGCGAAGCTTTGATTTTCGCCAATTCATTGTTACGTAGTACTGGATGGTCAATTCGTAAAGTTCGGCAATGCTCGGAAGTTGTCTCGAATATGTTTGGGCGCCGCCCAACTGGTACCGCTCGCTGTGTAATTAATTTTTCACGAATAGCGTCCAGAGGCGGGTTAGAGACTTGTGCGAATGCTTGTTTGAAATAAGCGAACAAGTTTTGCGGCTTGTCAGATAATACTGCTAGCGGTGCATCATTACCCATTGAGCCCTGTGGCTGGTGTCCGGTAATTGCCATTGGGCGGATTAGAATGTCTAGGTCTTCACGAGAGTATCCGAATGCTATTTGTCGATCTAGAAGACTATCTAAATCGACACCTGGCACTGTCTCTGTATCTGGAAGGGAGTCTATCGTAGAGCGATTTTTCTTAAGCCAACTGCCGTAGGGGTGTTCTGAAGCGATGCGCTGCATGACTTCATCAGGTTCAATAATCCGTTTTTTGTCGAAGTCTATTAGAAACATACGACCTGGTTCTAAGCGAGACCTGTATTTGATTCGTTCTGGTTCTATGTTGAGTACACCGGTTTCCGATGCCATTACCAATAAGTCATCGTGGGTTACCCAATAGCGGAACGGGCGAAGACCGTTTCGGTCGAGGACAGCCCCTACAGCGTCTCCATCAGTGAAGACGATCATTGCAGGACCATCCCATGGCTCCATAAGATTTCCATGGAATTCGTAAAAATCCTTGACATTCTGCGGCATAGATTCATGGTCATGCCACGCGGCAGGCATCATCATTGCTGCGGTATGTTCGATAGAACGCCCAGTCATTCTTAGCAATTCGAATACATTGTCTAAAGATGCAGTGTCAGAGGCGTCACCAATCTCACATATTGGGGTCAATTGATCAATTTTGTCACCAAAAAGATGCGATTCTAATGTGCGTTCACGTGCTTGCATCCAGTTGCGATTGCCGCGTACAGTGTTGATCTCACCATTGTGCGCGAGCATTCTGTAAGGATGCGCAAGTTTCCAGGAACCCAGTGTGTTGGTAGAGAATCTAGAATGGACAAGGCCGAAGGCGCTTACCATGCTTTCATCACTGAGATCTGTGTAGAAGTCCTGCAACTGAGTCGTAAGCAGCATTCCTTTGTAGATTATTGTTCTAGATGACCATGAGCAGACGTAGAATTCTCGTAGTTTAGTTTTTTTTGTCTCGGGGTCAGTCTCTGCATTTACAAAACTTTTTTCTGCTGATTTTCTAGAAAGATACATCGCACGTTCTAAGTCATCACTATTAAGACCGTCTGCAGCTGACACAAACATTTGTGCGAACTTGGGCATGATGGTACGAGCCGTGATACCTGCGGCATTTGTATTGACCGGCACGTCTCGCCATCCGATGACATTAAGTCCGTTACTGGTTGCTGATAATTCGAGCGCTGCTCGGGCTGCACTGTTCAGTTCCTCATCTCTTGGCAGAAATGTCATTGCAATTCCGTAGCGGCGTGGTTCGGGCAGATCTAAACCCTGTTCGCTCGCAACTTTACGCATAAAAGCATCTGGTATCTGGATCGTGATACCTGCACCATCACCTGTCTGTGGGTCCGCTCCCGCAGCTCCTCGATGATCTAGGTTTACGAGCACTTCTAGCGCTTGTTTTACGATGTCATGAGTTTGTTCGCCTGTGATGTTGGCGACAAAACCGACCCCGCAAGCATCGTGCTCTAATTCTGGAACGTATAATCCTCGACTAGCTATATTTGTGAAGTCTGGTAGAACAAAATTTTTGCTCGACTCATCATTTTTTGATGCGTTGTCTTGCGATTCAAATTTATTCCGGGCCTCGTTCATATTTCTCCTAGTGATAATTTTGAATTTATGCGACAGTACTTGCTTGTTTACACATGTCTGTATCTAGACAATTCGTAATCTGTGACGGTGTTGTTAAATTCCTGCCACTCAAGCCGTTTGTTTTCTAGAAAGGTGTTTACTAAAGTTGTGCCAAGAGCTTTTTCTAGAAGCTCGCTATTTTCTGCAAGTCTAATCGCCTCGTCGAGGGTGCGAGGCAGACGAGTGACACCTTTATCATTCAATTCAATATCGGACATTGTGAATACGTCTTCGTCTAGAGGATCTGTTAGTGGCAATTTGTTTTCTATGCCAGACAAACCTGCTGCAAGCAAAACCGAAAATAGTAAGTAAGGATTAGCTGCCGGGTCAGGTGCTCTGTATTCCACTCTGACGCTTTCTTCGCGTCCGGGGCGGTAACTAGGCACACGGATTAGGTTGCCGAAATTTCCGGTTGTCCAAGATGCGTATATAGGTGCTTCTAGACCGGGTAATAAACGTTTGTATGAGTTTATCCATTGATTTGTTACCACGCATATTTCTGTCGCGTGGCGCATCAGGCCAGCTATGAAATGTCGCCCAATTTTCGAAAGATTCAATTTGTCCGATGCGTCAAAAAATGCATTTTTGTCACCTTGGAAAAGCGACATGTGTGTGTGCATTCCAGATCCATGACGATC
This sequence comes from Dehalococcoidia bacterium UBA1332, assembly GCA_002306745.1. Lineage (GTDB taxonomy): Bacteria > Chloroflexota > Dehalococcoidia > Lucifugimonadales > Lucifugimonadaceae > Lucifugimonas. Next base: position 8,951 of record DBSW01000128.1, read on the forward strand.
TCCATATGGTCTCGGCATGAAACTCGCATGCATCCCTGCTGGCGCGGCTAATTCTTTTGCTATTACCTTAAAAGTTACGATCGAATCCGCCATAGTTAATGCGTTAGTGTGCCGCAGATCGATCTCATGCTGCCCGACCCCAACTTCGTGGTGACTGTGCTTGACCGGTATTCCCATCTTTTCGAGTGTTAAAACCGTATCTCTGCGTAAATTTGACCCCTTTCCATCCACTGATGATTGATCAAAATATTCACTACGATTGTCATCGATTTTCTGATCTTGGATATTAGTGTCATAGTAATACTCAATTTCAGGAGCTACATAGAAACTGAATCCCATATCTGCAGCGTGTAATAAATTACGACGTAGAACCTGACGCCCATCTGCTGGTGAAGCGGTTCCTGTCGGGGTTTCAATATTACAAAACATACGGGCTACAGCGTCTGTGCTAGGTCGCCAAGGTAATACTTGGAAAGTCGATGGGTCGGGCATAGCTATCATGTCCGATTCGTTTGCTCGTGTCAGACCATCAATTGACGCGCCGTCGAAACTTGCTCCATTCCTTAAAACTTCTTCGAGTTCATCGACCGTTATAGCGAAGCCTTTTAACGTTCCAAGAATGTCAGTAAACCACAGTCTGATGAATTTGACGTCGTACTCGCGAGCAGACATCAAGACGTACTTGATTGCTTCTTCCTCGGGGATTTTATTTTTGTTTTCTGTAGTTTGATTCATTGGTAAATTATGCGGTCACCGGGAGCAATTTATAACCCTGATACTAACCGTTTATTTGGGACCAAAGTTTGAGTATTTAGAAATGTGTATGTGTTGTCAATTAAGTCTAGTGCGCTTTGATATGTCTAAATATTCACAACTTGACCATTCTTGCCGTCTATTGATCGGATTTTTGTTCTTTTAGTTTTTTATGAATTAATGAATAGATTTATTTCCGCGCTCCTGGGGATCGGAATCGATAGCCAACGTTCCACTGAGTTGCGATGAAATTGTTCGAAACATCATCAATTTTGCTTCGTAGCCGTCTAACATGAACATCTACTGTTCTAGTACCGCCGAAATAGTCATATTCCCATACACTGCGCAGTAATGATTCTCGGCTAAAGACTCGGTCTGGATGGGAAGCTAAAAACTTCAGAAGTTCATATTCCTTGTAAGTCAGGTCGACCTTACGCCCTGCTAGCGTTACCTCGTATCTGTCACAGTCAATTATCAGACTGCCGTGGGCGATGATATTAGTCTTTTTTGTAAACGTGTTTGTAGACATCGCTATGTTTAGTCGGAGTGCTATTTCTTCTGCGCTGCACGGAGGAAAACACACTTCAATATCTTCTTGCGTTGCATTTATGCCATCAATATCTATCGATGACATTACTACAACTACTGGAACATTCGCTTCTGATGCTGCGTCTACGATGGCCGACGGGTTCGTTAATCCGGTACCGGCACTCCAAATGATCGCACCGCTAAAATTTAGTGCGAGGTCTTTTTTAGAGATACCGCTTGTACATTTTGATAATGTTCCTAAGTTACCGAGCGCGATTAGTTCTGCCTCAAGGCGTGCTGACTCTGTGTCTCCGAACCCAAACAGGGCGATAGAACTCACTAAATCTCACTCATGTTTAGTAAATACCAAGCGGTTTTTTACCCGATCACCGCCGTGTAGTTACTTGATTAATGGTTCATCTGGTTACCACAATCACAATATCCACACACTCGACAACACCTACATTTACAGGGTTGCTCGCCGCTATGTTTCGTGCGGTGAAACGGTTTAGAATATTCGTTTGTGGCGAATTTCACAAGCTGTGAAATGTTTAGTCAGCTACTGTAACAAAAAACGTCAGAAGTACTAAAATCGCGTTGACTTTGGTATTTCTACGTTCGTATACTTACTCTTCGTGACCTGATCGATGTCGGTCAGGTTCTTCTTTTTTTGCGATTTTTTTCTGGATTATAAGTTGCCTACGATTAATCAATTGGTGCGTATGCCGCGGAAGCAAAAGCGCCGAAAACCGAATACACCGGCTCTACGTGTGGCGTTTAATTCATTTTCCAGCCAGCAGGTCGAGTTGAAAAAAGGTAGCCCTCAGAAAAGAGGTGTCTGCCTGCAGGTTCGAACCGTGACTCCTAAGAAACCAAATTCCGCACTCAGGAAAGTTGCTCGTGTCCGATTGAGTAATGGCATGGAAGTCACGGCTTATATTCCAGGCGAGGGGCATAACCTTCAAGAACACTCCGTCGTTCTTATAAGAGGGGGCAAGGTTCCGGATTTACCGGGAGTTAGGTACCACGTTGTTCGTGGCACGCTTGATACCTCTGGTGTAGAAGACAGGAAGCGTGGTCGTAGTAAATACGGAACCACGAAAAACTAGTAGCTAATGTCTTGTCAATACAGTTGTCTGTTTGGTCTCAACCGGGCTTCTAACCGATAAGAGCATATCTGAATATATAGGAAACTGAAGGTAGATAAATGGCACGTAGACGCCGCGCTCAACGTAGGCAAATAGCTCCAGACCCGCTTTATGGGTCTATTGAGCTTACGCGTTTTATTAATCGCCTGATGATTGGTGGTAAAAAGTCGGTTGCCCAAAGAGCCATGTATGAAGCCCTCGAAAAACTTGAAAAAGAGACCGATAGACCAGGGCTTGAAGTTTTTGAGCAGGCAGTCAGAAATGCAATGCCAGCGCTAGAAGTAAAACCTCGCCGAGTTGGAGGTGCTACTTATCAGGTTCCTATGGAAGTTAGACCTAAAAGAGCACAAACATTAGCGATGAAGTGGATAGTAGATTCAGCAAGTAAAA
>DBSW01000106.1 GCA_002306745.1 Dehalococcoidia bacterium UBA1332
TTGAACGATATTTGAACGTTCATGCTCTCACCCTGCGGTAGAGGTAAGTATCATCACGAAAAATTTAGTATATTTAGTCATGTTTAATTCCTTGAATTCTAGATTAATGTTTCATGTATTTAATTAAAACTGAGGCCGAACAGCTCACGAGTAAAAAGCCAGTCATTGCTTCTATTCCAGCAAGAAATCTCAAATGAGAAGTCGCTTCAATCTGGCCTAGCCCAAGCGTGGTCAAGTTGATTAGCGAAAAGTAGAAAAGCTCAATAAACTGGTTTAAGCTGCCACCCTTTAAGTTCCCTAGGTCTATTGCTATAGAAACTTTAAAAGCAAATGTAAACCACAGAGCTGCTAGCAATTGAGACGCTGCAATCCCACAAAACAGTACAATTAAACCGCGTGCTCCATTGCGAAGACGAACTATGAATTTCGTCAAGTACTGCAATATACGGTAATGGCTAATTGCACTTGCAATAATTGCTAGTAATGCGACTGACAACTGAATCAGTAACGCCATAAACTGTTGGGACAATTCAGACATTAGAACCACACTCGGGCACCGAGAACCACACCTGCTTCATGCACAGGATCGCCTAGGCCACGTAGATTATCCGCTGAGTTTCCCAAAGCTCTAGACCAATAGGCACCAATATACGGGGCAAATTCCCGTGAGACCTCCATTCGATAGCGAAGGCCAACACGAATTGAATTAAACCCAGAAGGTCTATCAAACCGTTCTGACTCAGAAAGTGAAGCAGAGAGTGATATTCGCGGTTGCAAATATGAGGTTTGTGAAATGCGATAGTCATACTCGGCTTCCATTGAGACACTGACATCACCTTCTTCGTTAATAATAAGTGAACTATCTACTTCGAATTGATAGGGAGCCATTCCAAAAAGACTAATAACAGCATAATTTTCCATATTACTGTCACTCGTCAATTCGCCACGGGCGCCAATTCCAACCTGAATCTCCCAAAAGGGTGCAATTAAGCGACTAGCAAGCAATTCAGCTCTTTCAATGTCGGTTGGTTCACCATCGTTTTGTTTATTTTCACCTTCACTTTTAAAATAAAGACGGTACGTGTCGCCTCCATACCATGCGATCATATCCCAAACCGCGATGTTCTCCTCACGGTTGTTGCGAGCTACTTCTAGCCTGTCAAATAGAACAATACCATTAAGTGTGTCTTTGACCGGCGATGGCCAGCTTTCAGGCGTTTCTTGTGCGACAGTGCGAAGTGTAGCGGTAAGTATTATTAGTCCAAATATAATTCGCAAATTCATGAAGATACTCCTTAAGAAACGTTTACAACGCGGAACATACCAGCGTCCATGTGATATAGAAGGTGACAATGAAATGCCCAATTGCCAGGTGCGTCAGCGTTGATCAGTAAAGAGACTTTTTCGCTCGGTTTGAGACTGATCGTGTGTTTACGAGGGGAAGGGGAGTTACCATTTTCCAGCTCCATCCACATACCGTGAAGATGGATGGGGTGATACATCATCGAATCATTGACAAGAATGAGACGCACGCGTTCCCCGTACTTAAAGTGAATTGGCTTATCCACTTCAGTGAATTTTTTTCCATCAAAAGACCACATGTATCTTTCCATGTTACCGGTCAAATGCAGTTCGATGGTTTGTGTTGGTTCACGGTTATCTGGCCACTGCTTGGCACCTGTAAGGTCTGAATAAACAAGTACCTTGTGAGAAACTCCATCAAACCCTATTCCAGGGTCGTCTAGTCGGCTGATCGGATTTTTGGCAATCATAGACGCACCTGGTCCGTGACCGTCCGGTGAGTGCGTAATAGGGATTCCGTCCACAGGAACTACCTTGTTTTGCATCGCTGCCATCGAATGATTAGGACCGTGATTTTCTTGGCCACCATAAGTCTCCTTGTTGTTCGTAGCGTCCATTGAATCCATGTCAGCCATTCCCGACATCCCCATAGCGTCCATACCTAATTCAGGCATTGGGCGAAGTGCCGGGATACTTGCTTCTTTGCCGACAGATGTTGCCAATGTGCCTCTGGCATAGCCACTTCTGTCCATGCTTTGTGCAAAAATGGTATAGGTTTTAGTATCTTTGGGTTTTACGATGACATCATAGGTCTCTGCAACAGCGATCCGTATTTCACCTACTGTTACTGGCTTAACAGGCTGACCATCTACTGCAACAACTGTCAGATCCAACCCTGGAACTTGGAAATCAAAATAGGTCATTGCTGACCCGTTAATAAGCCTAAGGCGTATGCTTTCTCCGGGTTTGTACAATGCAGTCCAGTTTGTTTGCGGGTCACGGCCGTTCATCAGGTATGTATAGGTCGCGCCGGTTACATCGAGTATGTCTCTTGGGTTCATGCGCATACGAGACCACATTGCTCGTTCTTTGACCGTATTGATCAGTCCTTGGCTCTTTATATCTTTAATCGTGTTTTCGACTGTACGCTGCTGATAATTATAATAGCCCTCAGCAACTTTAAGGTGACGGAAAACATCGTGAGGGTCTTCAAAGGTCCAGTCGCTGAGAATAATGGTGTGCTCCCGATCTGCACCGATGTCGCCATCTTTTGGTTCAATAACCATGGGGCCAAGGTGCCCAAGCTGCTCCTGAAGACCTGAATGACTGTGGTACCAATATGTACCGTTTTGTTCAATATCGAATTCATAGGTAAAGGTACTGCCAGCGGCGATACCGGGAAACGATACGCCAGGTACACCGTCCATCGTGTAAGGGAGTATCAATCCGTGCCAGTGGATTGACGTACTTTCAAGCAAGTTGTTAGTTACATTTATAGTGACATGCTGACCTTCTTTTAGACGCACTAACGGGCCCGGTGACGAACCATTAATTGTAATTGGTAGGCCAGCTGCGCTTGCAATACGCTTGTGCTGCCTGCTAATCATCATATCGATGTTTTCCCCGCTGACAACGTTGTTTCCAAAACTTGGTTTTAACTCTTGCCCAGCATGAGATAAGCCCTCTGGATTAGCCCAGGCTGGTGAAATTTGACGTAAAAGCGCTGTCCCACCTAATGTCAAAGCGGCAGACTTAACGAATCTGCGCCTATCTTTATTTAATTTGTTTAACATAAATTGTTCTCTAATTTGATGGATAGATTCAGACACATGCTTACGTTAAAACGGACCGAGCATGTACCGAGTTTTCGTAGTTAAAACTAGAACGGGCTTATGCTATTGGGGGTCTAAGCAATCTAGAAGGAGGAGACCGTAGTAAATCACCTTCGAATAATGAGAAAACATAATCAAATGACTTAATTTTGTAGTGATAATTGCCGGTCAGTAGCCAAATTGTAAAACAATTTCCATGAGAACAATCGCAAGATTCTGTACAGCACTCCTCATGACAGCTCTCATCAACATTATCTTCAATGTGCATTTGAACATGCAGCTTTGCTTGTTCAATTTCCGGTGTTCCCTTCATGGATGAGATGTTGCCAGTACCTTCACTTTCGCAACCCAATACAGATGAACCATAAGTCACACTTGCAATAAGCATCAAGCACTTGATAAGTGTACTTAAAGCTATTGTCGTGTGGTCGTCCTGAGTCATCTAAATTTACAATCCTTTAA
>DBSW01000052.1 GCA_002306745.1 Dehalococcoidia bacterium UBA1332
CAATGCCTGGACATGGTAATCATGCACATTGGCACCCAGCATTCGACGAATGGTGGTTTGTAATGGCAGGGAAACTGCGCTGGGAACTAACGGGAGGGAAGATTATCCATGCGAAAAAAGGTGATATTGTCTGGATACCACGCGGCACAGTGCACCACATCGTTACGGAAGGCGAGGAAATGAGCCTACGCTTCGCGGTTGCAATGCCGCCAGCAGTTCACGTTTGGCAAGAGGAAAATGTGATAACTGTGAAGTGACCTGGGAATCTAAACTCCCGAGCGACTAGACAGGGATGGTTCGGACTATAACAACAACACCCCCAACCATGCCGCAATAAAAAATGAACGGCCAGAACGATCGTTTGCGTAATAATTTAATTAAACCAGCGATTGAAAAGTATGCCGTTATCATGGCAACCGCTCCACCAATGGCTGCGCCCAGCCAGTCTGTTTCCTGTATGCCCTGAAGTGAGTCAACAGCAAACAACAAACCTGCACCAGCGACAGCAGGTGCAGCTATCAGCATAGAAAACCTAGCGGCACCATCACGGGTCATCCCCAATGCCATACCGGACACCATTGTTACGCCGGAACGAGATATGCCAGGAAAAATAGCTAGCAACTGTGCGATGCCAATGACTAGTACGTCAGGAATTTTAAGTTCACCAATTCTTCGAGTATTCCCACCGGTCGTTTCACCGATTACAAGAGCGATCGCAGTACCAATCATCATCCAGCCAACTGCTTCAGGTGTACGGAAATTTGACCCTATAAAATCTCGAAAAATCAAGGCCCCTAGTGCTAAAGGGATAACTGCAACCACGATTAAAACAAACAAGGTCCTGGCACGAATATTTGCACCTTCCTGATCAATTACCACAAACCGATTAGTTTTTATTCCTAGTGCAAGCTGAATCCACTCGTTTCGAAAATACAGGAGAACAGCCATCAGTGTTCCGACATGCACAGCTGCGTCAAAAAGGAAGCCTTGATCAGGCCAATCAAAAAGCCATGAGCCAAGTATAAGGTGGCCGCTGCTGCTTATCGGCAGAAACTCAGTAACCCCTTGCGTAACGGCTAAAACAATTATCTGTATTAAAGACATGATGTTTAGTGTGAACTTTTAATAATATCGATGCTATACGTACACATAACGACTATTGACCTTGTTAATCTTTTGCATGTATCAGTAATTAACCTAAATCCCTAACCGACCTAATCAGTATTTCGCCCTTAATGAAACGAGAATAAATGGCTTCACCACCGGTAATTACGCGAATAGAGACTTTAAGAAATCCTGAATATCCCATGATCGTATGGGTTCAAATCCACAGTTCGGATGGCTTCATCGGTTTAGGAGAATCATCATTCTCGCCCGATGCAATCGAAGCTTATATACACAGCGATGTTGCAAGCTACTTACTTGGAAAGAACCCCAACCAACTCGATCTCCACTGGGACGTATTAGCGCGCCGAATGAAAGTAAATCGTGGAAGAAGCGTTGATGCCTCATCTATATCAGCCGTGGACATGGCCCTTTGGGATCTATACGGCAAGCGGAACAAACAGCCGATCTATCAATTACTAGGTGGACTCGCTAGAGAAAAGATCAGGGTATACAACACATGCGCTGGATACTCATATGGAGTAAAAAAGGCTCATGGGTGGAAGGCGGGCGAAATCGATTATCGCCCAGAGCAGCCATATGAAGACTACCAAGGTTTTATGACTGATGCCGGCGCTCTGGCTGACGATCTGATGTCGGAGGGCTTTACAGCTATGAAGATCTGGCCGTTCGATGAGTATTCAAACGAATCAAACGGTCAATTCATACATGCAGTCGACCTCGAAAAAGGAACGGAACCTTTTTACAAAATTCGAGAACAAGTCGGTAATAAAATGGACGTAATGGTTGAGATGCATAGCCTATGGAACCTGTCGTCGGCTAAACGAATCGCCAAGTCCGTGGAACCGACGAGTCCTTTCTGGTTCGAAGATCCTGTGCCGATGGACAATATCGATACTTTGGCTGAATTTCGAAAGTCCACTGATGTGGCCACCACCGCAAGCGAAACAGTGGCCACACGTTGGGCGTTCAGAGAAATGTTCGAAAAACAAGCTATGACAATTTGTATGCTAGACATTTCATGGGTAGGTGGAATCTCGGAAGCGAAAAGAATCGCAGCGATGGCTCATGCTTTCCATATGCCAATAGCGCCACATGACTGTGTTGGACCCGTAACACTTATGTTTAGCGTGCACCTTTCTCTGAACGCACCAAACGCGCTAATTCAAGAAACAGTCCGCGCTTACAACAACACTTGGTATAAAGAAATCATTGACCAGTTACCCCGCATAGAAAATGGCTACGCCTTTCCACCTGAGGGACATGGCGCCGGAGCTAACTTGCTCGAATCATTCATCGATCACCCTGCCACGACCACCATGATTAGTGATTTATAAAACCACTGTACAAATTTCTAAACATGAGAAAACCCTTTTATCGTCTGCTAAGCTCATAATAAGGCTAAACTAGATTCGACAGCGGAAAACCCAGCAATAGACGGAAACAACAATGAGATCTCATAAAGTAGCCGACCCGGTTCACCAGTTCAATGCTCCAGGTCCGAAGCCGAATGGTCTTCAAGCGGCTGATGATGGGTTGTGGATAATCGATCAAGGCAACAACCATGTATATCAGGTCGATTGGACAAACGGTGAAGTGCTTGTGGATTTTCCAACTGAAACTGACCGTTCCAGCGGAATAACTATAGGCGGAGACTATATTTGGATTGCCTCGACATACAATTGTGAAATACACCAACTAGACATGCAAACAGGTAAAACAGTTGAGGTCTACCCTTCTCCAGGAGCTGGCATAAACGCCACGCGTGAGCACTTAGATGAAACATCCGATCGGAAATCCCAACCCACAGGAGATCACGGACTTGAATGGAAAGACGGCAACCTCTACATCGCATCTCCCCCTTCACAGTTCGTCCATGTAATCGACATATCCAATTTCCAAGAAATTCATCGTATGAAAGCCCCCGGATTTAGAGTTCATGGGATCGCATGGGCTGAAGAACAAGATCATGTTTGGATCGCAGATACCGCATTCGGTGTGATTAGTAGACATCGTCTTGAAGATGGACGCTGCTATGACGCATTCCGAGTTGAAGATCCGATCCAAGTGCACGGTATGACAATCAAGGATAACCGTCTCTGGTACGCCGATGACCGAGGACCAATAGGATTCCTAGATGTAGATATGACACCAATTTTCTAGGCCAGCGAACCAGACCAATCAACGAAACAGAAAAAATCCCCACAACCATTAATAGCGGGCGCTTTTATTCGGAAAAAGTCAAACTAGAGTAACCAATCGATGACCACTGTTTTTGTAACTGGATCGTCCGGACGAGCTGGCGAATACATCATTAAAGATCTACTCAATAATGATTATGAAGTCGTAGGCGTAGACCAGAAGCCGCCTGGAGACACTGAAGCACGACGTGATCTTGATTACACTTTTAAAAAGGTTGATGTAACCGATTTCGGACAGGTGTTGTCTGCAATGAAAGGATGCGATGCTGTAATTCACATGGCGGCGATTCCAAATCCAATCATGGCACCTGAACACGAAGTATTTCGAGTAAATATGACCTCCACTTGGAATGTCTTGGAGGCAGCTGAAATTATTGGTATTAAAAAGGTCGTACTGGCATCATCCGTAAACGCCATAGGAGGGGTATTCTCCAAAGGTATCTCTCCGCGACCCTATTTTCCCGTAGACGAAAAACACCCAACGTTTTCTGAGGATGCATATTCGATAGGAAAGTGGGTAGGTGAAGAGCTCGCGGACGCCTTTGTTCGGCGTCGATCCGGTGAACTTCAAATAGCCTCTATGCGTTTTCACGGACTTATGTCGAGAGAACGTCAGTCTTTGATGAACTCACAAGCAAAGCGATACGGAGCTTATGATACGAATGCGAAACACTTTTGGGGATGGAGTGACATCTGCGAGTCAGCTCGAGCGTGCGTTCTAGCAATAGAAGTAGATTTCAAGGGACACGAAGTTTTCTTCATAAATAATGAGGACACGTCGGCCGATGAACCAACCGAAGAATTGATCAAGCAACTCTATCCTGAGTCTGAAATACGTTCCCCAATGCCGGGACACCAAACTGCCATTTCGATCGACAAAGCGAAACAAATTCTAGGTTGGCACCCAAAAGGCACTTGGCGTGATGCCTAGACCGACCTTCTTTTGTACTTACGTCCTATAAAATCAACAATTATTATCCCTAAGATCGGCGAATGAAATCGCATTTGCCTAAACCAGTACACAGGTTTTAGTTACTTGACTTCACCTTCCCATCCCGTACCCAAACATCGCGCCGCCAGAAAGGTGCTAACCGTTCTGGGCCCGATAGAACCTGCCAAAGTAGGAATAACTACTACCCATGAACATCTCCTGATCGACTTTAGTGTCGTATTCACAGAACCTAAAGAAGCATCCGATAGGCTGCTTATGGACGAGCCTGTGACTATAAAAAATCTAGGATGGATTCGGTATAACTGGTCTAGCAACCGGGATAACCTCCGTGTGCTGGATGAACATATTGCCATTTGGGAAGCACAGCAGTATTTCAACGCTGGCGGTAGCACAATAGTTGACGTCACTTCTGTAGGGCTTGCCCGGGATCCCCGTGCACTCGCCAGGATTTCCCGTGCTACAGGTCTCAACATCGTGATGGGGGCTGGCAACTACGTTCACTCAACCCACGCCCCTGAACTTCAAGAGCTTACAGTTGAACAAATCGCTGGTCAGATCATTCACGACATTGATCAGGGCGTTGGAGACACAAATATCCGCTCCGGAATTATTGGCGAAATAGGATGTTCATATCCATGGCACGAGTCAGAGAAAAAAGTTTTAGAAGCTGCTGTGATCGCCCAACGGGAAACGGGAGCCCCAATTCTGATACACCCTGGACGGAACGAAATGGCCCCCCTAGAAATTTTAGAGGCGATAGAAAAATGGGGTGGTAATCTAAGCCGGACAGTGATGGGACACATTGAGAGAACTGTGTACGATCGTGGTGTACTTAACGAGCTCATATCCACCAACGCGTACCTAAACTTTGACCTTTTCGGACATGAATCATCGTACTACCCCCTAGCTCCGGATTCCTTCATGCCAGCTGACCACGAGCGAATCGAAATGGTTGAACATATGATCTCAGAAGGTAAACGTGGCAACATTTTACTGGCGCAAGATATCTGCTCAAAACACCGACTTAAGTCATATGGTGGTCATGGTTTCGACCACATTCTGACTCGGATAGTACCTCGTATGCAGGCAAGGGGTATGAGCCAAGAAGATGTTCGACTGATTCTTGTAGATAACCCAACCAGAATGTTGACTTTCGACTAAAGTCGATTAAATTACACGTTTCGATTTTGCATTTGTAATTAGATCTATAATCTGAATGATAAACATCGAAGATTTATTCAAAAATGAATTACTGAACTGGACCTTCACGCTCATCTAGAACTGCAATCAGTTCTTCAGCTCGGGAAATGATCGCGGGCAATTTTGGATCCTGCGATAGTGAAATCGCCTCTTCAAGATCAGCCCTCGCCAGCGCCGGATCTACTTGTGCTCCAACGTATAGTTGACCACGATCTAAGTACAAAGCGGCTTGAGCTGGAGACAGCTCTATGGCCATATTAAAATCATCTAATGCAGGATTACCAGCACCAAGCACATCACGATAAAATCTTCCTCTCCACCACCAAGTAGAAGCGTCCTCTGGATCGGTTTCGATCGCCAGTCCAAACCACTTCAGAGCACCATCGAAATCACCTTTTTTTGCATGCACCCGTCCCAAGACAATATGCGCCACAACCGAACGTTGGTCGAGCTCATAGGCTCGGAAAGCGTCTCTTTCCGCACCATCATCGTCATCGATAGCAATTCGAGTTAGAGCCCTATTAGCGTAAGCGTCTGTTAGATTAGGTTTAAGCTCAATAGCCTTATCAAAATCAAGCAAGGCCTGTTCGAACTTTCCTTGAAGCAATAACGCCTGACCCCTACCATCCCAACCACGAGCGAAGTTCGGTTCCAACTCTATAACTGTAGTGAAAGTCCGCTCAGCGTCCACATACTCATTACGCCCCAAAGCGTTGTACGCCTGTAAGTAAAAGGTCACACTCTCAAACTCAGGAGTTTCTATCTCATTTTCCTCTGTAACGGGAGTAATGGTCACTTTAGGTATTGGAGTAGACGTGGATAACAGATCTAATAATTCAGATTCCATTGATCCACTGGGCTTGGTGTCTGAGATTAACTGTTGCATGTCACCAGTATCGTTATTTGATTGCTGGGCAAGACCGCACGCGATTGATGTCGATACCGACATTGCGAATATTCCGCACAGAGCTAGAAATTTATACCGAATAGTCAACATAGCTTATAGAAATATATTTTTGAGTTTTTTTCATAAATGCGGATCCGTTTGAGTAGAAAAACGAAATCAATACAATTGTTTTAATTTGAGCACGTCGATCGGTTGACCCGATGACATGTGCCTAAGTTGCCGACAATTCGCCCACTAAAATCTCAACAGCGAGCCGATCACTCATTTTGCCTCGCTTGACCATAAGATCTGTTGCAAGTAGCCGCCGCATAATGTTCGCAAGTTGATCGCCTCCAAAACTATGAGACTGGCGAATAGTTTTTTCGAGTGCATAGCGATTAGTAAGGCCAATCCTATTACCAATTTCTTCCTGGTCTATGCCCTGTTGTCCAAGTTCTATCGCAAGAATTAGAAGCCTGACCTGACGCGCCAACATAGTAATAATGTTCTGAACGCTAATCCCATCTGATAACAAAGAGTAAAGTTGTTTCATCGCAACTGCAGGTCTACGTTCAAGAATAGCGTCGATAGTACTAAAGATGTTTACCTGCCTAGATTCCTGAACCATCATTTCAACATCGGAGCGCGTTACTTCGCGATCTGGTGTGTAAAGAGCAAGTTTTTGTATCTCCTGGTCCAATAGCCGTATATCCGAACCGGCAAGCCATGCAATACGAGCCACAGCATCACGACTGACCTGTGCTCCGTAATAAGCGAAACGATCCCTAACCCATGTCTCAAGTTCTGAGCCACGTAAAATTCTGTGATGTTGAATTCGCGCACTTGGACCCACTGACTTTATCGCCAAACCATTATCCTTAAGGCTGACATCCTCAACAAAAACCAGTTCCGTTGTCGCAGGGATCTGCGTAAGTCTTTCAGCAAGCTCACGCCAATCATCTCCTAGAGACTTATCACGCCTCTGCATACGAGCAAGAATCCCGTAAACAATGACAACCCGCCGATCCGCCATAAAAGGAACAACTTGGGCAGCGCCAATCACATCATTAAGACCAAATTTAGCTCCTTCGAAAACCGTGGTGTTAGGGTCACGAACTTCTTCGGACCCTGCAGATTCACGAATTCTCGATAGAGATAATGATCTAGCATATTCATTTTCTCCATGTAGGACAATTATCATTGTCTACTGATCCAGTTCAAGCGATAATTTGGTCGATTCGACGCCAGTGAAATGTCGATACAATTTCTAACATGTTCAGACTCTTAACGATACAGGCTTTGCTATTTCCATTCCTAAAGTTGGTATGGAGACTTTTCATTGACAAACGCGTTCCAATCTACACGAAAATAGTCCCACTAATAGCGATCATCTACTTAATCACGCCGTATGACATGATCCCCGATCGCATACCCATATTGGGTCAATTAGACGACCTGATAGCTACCATCATATTGTTTACTCTATTTATCGCTGCATCACCTAAAGCGGTTCTTGCAGATCAAACGTTAGGAAGAAAAATGCGCCAGATGCAAGAGCAAATGCATTCACGTACTGAACAAGGTTCAGGGACGGCATCGAATACTACGCATACAGTCAAAGCAAAATACAAATACGTCGATGAAACCAGTGAAGAAAATAGGTCTGCTGACGCGGAAAAGTAATCAAATTTACGCACTTAGACGAGCTAAGATTATCTATCAGCTATATTAAAGCTCCTCTTCGTACCGAAAAAATTAAACTCAATCAAAAATTTGGCGCACAACGACAGATGAAAATCGGAATTATCGGTCTCCCATCGAGCGGGAAAACAACCATTTTTAATTCTTTAACCCACGGCAATGCCGAAGTTGGTGGATTTGGTACTCCCCAATCTGCAAATATTGGTGTAGCGCACGTCCCCGATGAACGCGTCGACATACTAGTGGATTTGTTTAATTCCAAAAAAAAAGTTTATGCCGAAGTAACGTATGTTGATTTACCCGGAAATAGCTCAGGCGATATGTTCGGTGGTGATGCTTTAGCACAATTGCAGCAAGTAGATGCAATACTCCACGTAGTACGAGCTTTTGAAGACGGTTCGGTTCCGCATCTCGAAGGTTCCGTCGACTATAAACGTGACATTGAGAAAGTTGCATTCGATGCTCTTTTTGCCGACATATCACTACTCGAACGTCGCATAGAAAGACTTACCTTAGGGCTAAAAACATTGAAATCCTCCGAGCGAGATGCAGCTTTTAAAAACATTGAAACATTGAAGCAACTTCAGGAAGATTTAGAAAATGGAATTCCCTTCCGTGACAGAGATCTCGATGCCGCGCAGCAAAACGCTATTTCAGATACATTCACGATAAGTAGTTTGCCTCTATTAGTAGCGTTAAACATTGGCGAAGATGAGATTCCACGCACGCCAGATATTGAAAACGAAATGTCTAGTTTGCTTGAAGGGCGACTAACTGGTGGCACGGCAATATGCGGTAGTTTAGAAGCTGAATTAGCAGGTATGTCAGAAGCCGAAGAAACTGAAATGAGAGAAGGATTAAATGTAGGAGAGTCAGGATTATCGCGTATGATCAAATTATCCTATGAAGTCCTCGGACTTGCCTCATTCCTCACTGTTGGTGAGGATGAAACTAGAGCTTGGACTATTCCAAATGGTGCTTTAGCACCCAAGGCAGCGGGCGTTATCCACTCAGATCTGGAACGAGGGTTTATACGGGCCGAGACAGTTTCATACCAAGATTTCATTGACGCTGGATCTATTGCTGAAGCCCGAAACCGCGGTCAATATCGCCAAGAAGGTAGGGACTACGTTGTTGAGGATGGAGATATTATAAATTTTTTATTCTCAGTTTAGCTTCAATTATGTTGAGACCTAGATGATCAGAAATAAGGAACAAAATGTCAGCAGAAGAACTCGGAGACCTCGGAAAAACTCTATCAGATGAGGTTATGACCAACCGCAAGGTATACATGGTCACGCTCGTACAACCGGCGCCTGGAGCGCCAGAAGGTTTTGATGAGAAATATAACGCGTATTGGGAATCTGTAGATCAGCAGGTATCCCAGCTCGAATCTAGAGCTGGAATCGTAAAGCGAGTCTTTGCAGAGGGGGTTATTGGTCGTGGTGACGACGCGAAACTAATGATACAACAGGCGAATCCTGGCGCACATCGATTAGTTAATCTCCGGTTGTCCGCAGGTGCGGTATTTGAAGAATTTGAAGACACCGACATTTTCGGACAAGTGATTGATTGGGGGAGATGCCTACAGAGCGGCCTCATCAACCAAACGGTAGCTAATGAGATACAAAAGCAATATACGGAGGCAGCTAATAAACGCGGTGCTCATCTACTAAAGCGACTAAATGAAGGCATTCAGGAATCTGAAGCTGCACTAATTTTGACAGGAGATCAAAATTTGCCTCTACCGGATGGCATAGAAAAATTTATCGTCTCCCCACCGGAACTTGATGAACTGAACAGATGGGTCCAACAAGCAAATGAAACAATCAGACAGCAAATGATGGAAGAACAGGCTAGAGCTTCTAGTGGAGCATCAGATACATCCCCAGATGAAATCCAAGGTAAAACCACCGACTCGGGTCTATGGACTCCAGGGTGATCATTCGCTGCTATTCTCTGAACGGATTAAATACGTATAACGAGAATAACGCTGATGTCTGATCTAGCGAAAATATCACATAATCCACCATCTTACGATTGCGGCATTGGGCTTTACGTTCATGTGCCTTTTTGTCAAACCAAGTGTACTTATTGCGATTTCAATACCTACGCAGGAATCGAAGATCAGATCTCAGGTTACGTAACAACACTAAGGAACGAAATTACTGGATGGGGTAAAGTTCTTTCTACCCCCCCCATCCGCACTATATTTCTCGGAGGCGGCACACCCTCTTTTCTGCCAGCTGAAGAACTAGATGCGATCCATAGCTCGATTCGTTCTGTTTTTTCGATCAACAATAACGCAGAAATAACGTTGGAATGCAATCCTGGCGATATCACAGTGGAAAATGCTGAAAAATGGTTGTCTACGGGAGTAAACCGAATATCTATGGGAGTACAAAGCTTTAACGATAAACTCCTAGGATTACTCGGACGTCGACACACTGCTTTGGAGGCAAAACAAGCCTTTTACAAAGTCCGGGCAGCAGGATTTACTAACCAGTCAATCGACTTAATATACGGCCTGCCTTATCAGACTTTTCAACAGTGGTCAGATACCCTCAAAGAAGCTATCACTCTAGACCCAGAGCACATATCTATTTATTCTCTTCAAATTGAACAAGGCACTCCGTTAGCTGTAGATGTAGAGTCTGGTAAATATCCCATACCTGACGACGATCTGGCAGCAGACATGTATGAAGAGGCACAACAATCTTTAAACGTAAGCGGTTACGTTCAATATGAGATTTCCAACTGGGCAAAACCAGGGATGGAATCAAAACACAACCTAATATACTGGCGAAATGAACCATATCTCGGTGTT
>DBSW01000169.1 GCA_002306745.1 Dehalococcoidia bacterium UBA1332
TAATGAGTATGGTAGAGGTTTCATAGTTAACTCTTCGCGCGGAATCATTTACGCTTCGAGCGATCCTGAACATTATGCGAATGCAGCACGGAATCAAGCTAAGAAATTAAAAGACCAGATTAATGGTGCACTGAGTTCAAATAACTCTCGGCAAAATGAAAAAAACTTCTTAAATAATTCGAACTTGGTTGACTTATGAAGGGAATTCCTTTTGAGGTAGGTGACCGTATAACTCTCAAAAAGAAGCATCCGTGTGGTGGTTCGGATTGGGAGGTTTATCGCATAGGAGCCGATATTGGACTGAAATGCTTTACCTGTGAACATCGAGTGATGCTTTCTAGGCGTATCACGGAACTAAGAATGGTCGCAAGGGTAGTGGCTAAAGATACAGGCTAGATTAAATCGATAGTAAAATCACATGGCTGATGACGCCTTATTTGTTGGTTTCTTGCATAGTCGGTGTAACCTATAGAGACTATACAAAGGCAGTGGTTTCTTTGGGATGGTGTGAATTGTTGTTGCAATGGAGGCTCTCGATATGATGGAGCTAATAATAGACAGCATTCGTGTTAGTTTGCTAAATCATCAACGTGTTGTGATTTTGAAGCAGAAAGATACGGATCGCTACTTGCCGATTTGGATTGGACCGCCTGAAGCAGATGCTATTGCTGTTCGGCTACAGGAAGTTTCTGTGCCGCGCCCTCTAACACATGATTTGCTTTATAACGCAATCAAGGATCTGGGCGGGACGATTGATCATATTGTTGTGTCACGTATGGAAAATGACACCTACTATGCAACGATAGCTGTACAACAGGGTGGCAAAATGGTAGAAATCGACGCTAGACCATCGGATGCGCTCGCACTTTCTGTTCGTGCCGGCGTCCAGATATATGCTAATCCTGAAGTTATGGATCGATGTGCGGTAAGGCTCGATGAGGAGAGTGGTGAAGCTTACGTAGGTGAAGAAAATATGTCTGCCGCTCAGGAAGCAGGCGCTCAACGAGCTGGAGGACCAGTAGGAGAGTCAGAGCGCGAGAAGCTTTCAGCATTTGCAGATTTCATAGAATCGTTGGATCTTGGTGATATGGACCCCGACGGTGATTATCGTCGGAAATCCGAGGGTGATGAGCCACTAGCGGGTGTTTAATTTGGCATAGTTTGATTGACCACTGCCTGCCATCCTGCATTGCTTATTCGCGTTGCATAATGTTCCCATCGGATAATTAAATTTATAAATCATTAATGACCTTATAAAGTTTGCAACAGAATCAGCCTGAATTTTAAGGTTAGTGCTCTAAAAAATTGCTTGGAAATTCTGGCTATTGTGATAGCATGCACAGTCGGTCATTTTGAGCAGGGGATTCCTGTGTTGGATGGAGAAAAGTTACCAATAAGGTCTAAGGATCATAATGGTGAGCCTTGTACTTCGAAGGTAACCTCAAGGAACCCGGCTGATAGTGGCCTACCCGCAATGATCAGGTTGCTAGGGCGTGTAGGTGGCATTGGTTGGTTTGTTGCCACAGCTATTGCTCTTGGGACTTATGGCGGGTATTGGCTCGATCGACACTTTTCAACCGCACCCGTCTTGACGATTGTTGGGCTAGCGCTGGGATTGGCAACAGCACTTGTTGGCATGATCCAGCTTCTTCGCTCAAATAAGTTTGGACGGTAACCGCTAATAGAGAACGAAAGGTAATCAGGTACAGACCGGTTGGGAAAACTCCTAAAAAATCCCAAACTTCTTGTGATTGCTATCGCTGGAGTTGTGGCGTTGTTGGTGTCCGTAGCGGGTGGCGCATTGGGTGCTTCTTTTGGTCTTGGACAACTCGGTGGCCCGATCCCATTTATTTCTATCCCGGCTGAGCGAGTTGCCTATATAGGCAGTTATCCGCTTCTAAATTCGACGATAATGTTTTGGTTCGGTGGAATTATTCTTCTTTTTGTTGCATGGCGAGCCGGACGAAATGTCAAAGATGTACCGTCAGGTTGGCAGAATTTCATGGAGGCGATCTATGAATTTTTCAGTGGTACTGTAGACGGAGTCGCTGGCGGTGAACCAAAATCGGGTCGGCGGTTTCTAGCTTTGGTTTCCACAATCTTTTTGGTTGTGGTAATCATTAATTGGGTGGGTATTCTCCCAGGTGTTGGTTCTGTAGGTCGAATCGAAACTATAGAAGAATGGGTACATCACCACATTCATGATCTTGAAGAGAAAGTGCACGAAGAGCATCCTGAGTACAGTGATAAACAGGTTCATGGTTTAGCGCTGCTACATCTTCTGGAAGAACATGGTACTGACACATTTGTAGCGTTCCATGGAATTTGGGTGCCGCTCGGCAACGGCGAACAGAAAAGAGTCCCTCTAAACAAAATCGTGCCGTTTACTTCAGACGAGTTGCACAAACTAGAGGATAAGATCAAGGTTGGAGATAAATTTAACGAGGATCCTGTATATCTACGGATCGATCAAGATATACGCGAAGGTGTAGTCAAGGAAGTATTTGTTGGCGGTGACGATAAAGAATATGATTTCATCGGGAAAACGGCTGGTCTTTTGGTCCCTTATCTGCGCGGAGCCTCTACCGATATAAACACTACATTAGGAATTGCAATTGTTGCTATGTTCACGGTCCAGATATGGGGGTTCCGTGCTTTGGGTGTTAGAGGTTATGGGGGAAAATTTGTAGTAAACCCAATCAAACAGGGTCCGATTTCTACATTTGTTGGAATTCTTGAAGGATTCGGTGAACTTACACGAACAATGAGTTTTACTTTTCGCTTGTTCGGCAATATGTTCGCTGGAGAAATCTTGTTGATTGCAATGGCATTCTTATTGCCGCTTATTGGAATAATCCCATTTATGGGCTTGGAGTTGTTTGTGGGCGTTATCCAGGCTTATATCTTTGCAATGCTCACTCTTGTGTTTGGTGTTATGGCGGTCGCGAGTCACGGTGATCACGACAGCCACGCGGAGGATCACTGAAATCAGGGTCCCACTAAAAGTCTGATGTGGTGGACGACATTGCAAATAGTCGTGATTGGCCACCGCCTCAAAGAAGGAAGTTAATAGGAGAAGTCAGTTGGAAGCAGATGCAACAAAGCCTCTAGCAGCAGCAATCGCTATAGGTGTCGGTGCGCTTGGCCCTGGTCTTGGTATAGGTCTGTTAGCCGGTAGGGCTATGGAAGCGCTGGGTCGAAACCCGGAAGCTACCGGTCCTGTTCAGCAGAACATGATTCTTGCTCTAGCGTTCGCAGAAGCCATAGCAATTTATGCTTTAGTTGTCGCGATTATCATTCTATTCGTCTAATTCGGTTGGAATCCATGTGACTAGTTTGAATATAGTTTCATAACTTATCTAATAGTTGCAATCGGGCTGTTGAAGGCGAATATTGTTCGCCTTCAACGACTTCAACGAATGGAAAGCGTTTAAAAGGAACGATTATGGATGCGCTTGGAATAACCGTTCAGCAGTTGCTGACTCAGCTGGTCAGCTTCTTGATATTGTTCTTCTTGCTGTACAAACTGGCATATGGTCCGATAATGGGTATGCTAGATAGCCGTGCAGAGAAGATTAAGGACAGTCTTGAAGCAGCTGAGACGGCGCGGCTCGAAGCAGCTTCCTCTGCAGAACGCGTGGAAGCGGAAATTGCTGCTGCTCGCGTTGAAGGTCAGAAGATCGTCGCTGAGGCACGAGATGCGGCTTCGAAGCTTCGAGAACAGGAGCAAGATCGTGCACGAACTGACGTTGAATTAATGATTGAACGTGCTCGTATTGAAATCGCCCGTGAAAAAGAAGCTGCTGTTGAAGAAGTTCGCAAAGAATTTGCTGGGCTTGCAATTACGGCGGCTGAACGAATTGTCGAAGGATCACTCGATGTGAAATCCCATTCAAGCCTGATTGACAAGGTTCTTGAAGATGGGCTTGGGGAAAGGAAGAACTAGGGTGCTTATCAAGGGCACTTTAGAGATAAAAATTGGCAGCAACCGGTCGAAGATACGCTCAGGCAGCATTTGAGCTTGCTATAGAACAAAATAAAGTCGGCTCATGGTCGAAAGATTTGGCGCGTGCGGCTGAAGTTCTGTCAGACTCCGATGTAATGGCTTTTCTCGACGCTCCGCAGGTGTCTGATGGCGTAAAGCTTGATGGCATCGGTAAGCTTCTTTCGAATCTAGATATTTCCGTACGGAACACAGTAAACCTTATGACGGTTAATCGTGACATAACTAAATTTGCTGATATGCATCGATTATTCGGTGATATGGCTGATGAGTATCAAGGTATAGCACGGGCTGACGTAGTTACTGCTGTTCCACTTGACAAAAAACGTCGCAGTAAAATTGCTGAAGGGTTGTCGAAACTGGTTGGCCGGGACGAAATTAAGATTACTGAGAGTGTAGATCCTGAGATTATTGGTGGACTTGTTGCAAGGATTGGCGATCGTTTGGTAGATGGAAGTACAAAAACACAGTTGAGGGCAATGCGAGATTCTTTGGCTGAACGGCCAGTTGATTTGTAATTTGACTCAAGACAAGGTAGAAAAAACGGCCGGTTGATAGATCGGTAGATTAATTAGACGGGTATAACCCGGAGAGAGAGTCCGATGGCAGTACGAGGTCAGGACATAGCCTCAGTTATTAAGAGGCAAATTGAAGATTTTGGTGGTGACATTACTCAGGTAGATGTAGGAACCGTTGTCGAGGCAGCAGATGGTGTCGCGCAGGTACATGGTCTATCCGGTGTGCGTTATTCGGAGCTACTCCAGTTCCCTGGTGATATTTTTGGGCTTGCCCTTAACCTCGAAGAGGACAGAGTTGGCGCAGTTATTCTTGGTGACTACCTGAAAATCAAAGAAGGAGACGAGGTGCGTAGCACCGGTCGAATTATTGAAGTTCCGGTTGGTGATGCCATGCTAGGACGAGTAGTCGACTCTCTTGGCGTTCCTTTGGATGGTAAGGGTGCGGTTGCAACCAACGAATCTTACCCAGTGGAGAAAATTGCTCCTGGGGTAGGAGCTCGGCAATCTGTTGATCAACCAGTCCAATTTGGACTGAAAATTGTTGATGCTATGGTTCCTGTTGGACGGGGTCAACG
The DNA here is from genome assembly GCA_002306745.1 of Dehalococcoidia bacterium UBA1332. Classification (GTDB taxonomy): domain Bacteria; phylum Chloroflexota; class Dehalococcoidia; order Lucifugimonadales; family Lucifugimonadaceae; genus Lucifugimonas. Next base: position 5,097 of record DBSW01000169.1, read on the forward strand.
AGAACTAGTAATTGGTGATCGCGCTACTGGTAAAACTTCAGTATGTATTGACGCTCTTATCAACCAGAAGGATAGTGGGATAATTGGTGTTTATGTAGCGATAGGTCAGCGTGCTTCGAAGGTAGCTCAGGTTGTGACCAGACTCGAAGATAACGGTGCTCTTGATAATACGGTAGTTGTTACCGCTAATGCTTCTGACCCCGCTCCTATGCAGTATCTTGCGCCTTATGCTGGTTGTGCCATCGCTGAGTATTTCATGGCACAAGGCAAAGACGTATTAATTGTCTATGATGATTTGACGAAGCATGCATGGGCTTATAGACAGATGTCACTTTTGTTACGTCGACCTCCTGGTCGTGAAGCGTATCCCGGTGATGTTTTCTATCTTCATTCCCGACTTCTTGAGCGCGCTGCTCGCTTAAATCAGGACGCTGGTGGTGGATCAATTACAGCGCTACCAATAATAGAGACACAGGCTGGTGATGTCTCTGCTTATGTTCCTACCAACGTTATTTCCATCACTGATGGTCAGCTTTTCCTCGAGCCAGATCTGTTCAACTCAGGCATACGCCCTGCGGTTAACTCTGGTATCTCTGTTACTCGGGTCGGATCTTCAGCCCAGCTCAAGGGCATGAAAGCTGTTTCAGGATCACTTAAGGCTGAAATGGCCCAATACGCGGCTCTCGCCACCTTCGCTCAATTCGGCACAGACGATCTAGATTCAGTGACCAGACGTCAACTTGACCGAGGAGCTCGATTCACTGAGCTGTTGAAGCAGGATGAGAACTCACCTTTGTCGGTTGAGGCTCAGACTGCGTTGCTTTATATAGCCAATGCAGGAGCTCTGGATGATGTTCCTGTGGAAAAGGTTCGGTCATTTGAAGCACAGTGGCATGATTATGCTGCAGCTAATCTGCCTGACGTTCTTCAATCCATAGCAGAGGCTGGTGAACTTAGCGATGAAAATGCAGCAAAACTTGATGAAGCTGTGAGTGCTTTCAAGCAAACAGTTAGCCTTTAGAACAATTTAATACAACTAAAACAATAGAGTTAGGAATTGCCGAGTACCAAAGATCTAAGAGACCGAATTCGTTCGGTCTCTAACACAGCGAAAGTCACGGGCGCTATGCAGATGATTGCGGCGTCCAAGATGAATCGCGCTCAGAACGCAGTCCGTGAAGGTCGCCCTTACGCTGATCGTATACGTGATGTTTTGGGTGACCTTGCTGCTTTGGCGGGTAAGGATGAGGACGCACCTACTGTCGATCTTCTGAGAGTTAGACCAGTTACCAAAACACTAGTTGTTTTAGTAACGCCGGATCGTGGTCTTGCTGGTGCACTTGTAGGTAATCTTCAACGTGAAGCAGCTAGGTTTGTGCATGAAACAAAAGAAGACGTCGTGATGATTGCAGTGGGTAGGAAGGGTGAACGATTCGTGGCTCGAACTGGGCAAAACCTTCTTGCAAGCTTCTCGGTTCCGGATCGACCCTCGCTCGATGACACGGTTTCGATCGGTCGTATGCTAGTCGAAGAATACAGTACTGAACGTGTAGATAAGGTGGTGCTTATTTATGCGAAGTTCATCAACACGGCTGTTCAGGAGATTACGACACGTCAACTGTTGCCGGTTGAACCACCGGAGCGTGACAAAGATGAAATTGGTAAGTTAGAGGAGCTTGACTATATATATGAGCCTAGTATTTCAGCAGTACTCGAATCGCTGGTACCGCGATATATTGAAACACAGGTTTACCACGGCATTCTCGAGGCATTCGCTAGTGAGCATTCAGCTCGGATGATCGCTATGCAGAACGCGACAGATAATGCGAACGAAATAGTTGAGGGTCTGACTCTTGACTTGAACAAAGCTCGTCAGGAATCGATTACATCCGAGCTTCTTGACATTGTGGGTGGCGTCGCTGCCCTAGAAGGCTAATTACAAAGAACCGTCCGGGTAGTGCGGCCGGGATTTTCAGAAATCAACATAGACCAGGAGTGCCTCAATAATGGCAAAGGGTAGTAAAGGCAAAGTAGTACAGGTAATTGGGACCGTTGTGGACGTTGAGTTCACGGCTGAAGAATTGCCTGAAATATATTCAGCTGTTGAGTTGGAAAATGACGGCCAAAAGCTCGTTCTAGAGGTCGAACAACATGTAGGTAACAGTTGGGCGCGATGTTTGGCATTAGGGGCCACTGAAGGACTTGCGCGAGGTGCTGAGTGTGTAGACACTGGTGCACCTGTAACAGTTCCCGTTGGTTCTAACTCTCTTGGTCGACTTATGAATGTCTTAGGCGATCCGATTGATGATGGGGATGCGGTTCCTGACGACGCCGAACGATGGCCAATCCACCGTAAGCCACCATCATTTGAAGAGCAGTCAGGTACAACCGAAGTTTTAGAAACTGGTATTAAAGTTATGGATCTTATCACCCCCTTTGCTAAGGGAGGCAAGGTCGGTGCTTATGGCGGTGCTGGAGTCGGTAAGACGGTTATTATTACCGAGCTGATCAGAAATATTGCTCAGGAACACTCTGGTGTTTCTGTCTTTGCGGGCGTAGGTGAACGTTCTCGTGAGGGTAATGATCTATGGCATGAGATGATTGACTACGGTGTTATGGATTCAACTGCATTGGTTTTCGGTCAGATGAACGAGCCGCCAGGTACTCGAGCTCGTATTGCTCTAACTGGCTTGACGATGGCGGAGTATTTCCGTGACGAGGAGAAACGAGACGTTCTTCTATTCGTCGATAATATATATCGATACATTTTGGCCGGTATGGAGGTCTCAGCGCTTCTCGGTCGAATGCCATCTGCTGTTGGTTATCAACCTACTCTATCGACTGAAATCGGTGACCTTCAAGAGCGAATCACAACAACCAAAGATGGTTCTATTACCTCATTTCAGGCCGTTTATGTTCCAGCTGATGACTACACAGACCCTGGTATTGTTACTACCTTCGGTCATCTGGATGCTAACGTGTCACTTGATCGAGCACTTGCTGCTCAGTTTTTATTCCCAGCGGTGGATCCACTTGCATCTAACTCTCGTATTTTAGAACCGGCTATTGTTGGTGATGATCACTACAACGCTGCTCAGGGCGTTCGATCTGTACTACAAAGGTACAAGGATCTGCAGGACGTCATCGCAATTCTTGGTATCGAAGAACTTTCTGAAGAAGACCAAGTTACGGTTGGGCGAGCTCGTCGCATACAGCGATTCCTGACACAGCCCTTTTTCGTTGGAGAGGTGTTCACTGGCATGCCTGGTCGATACGTTTCCGTCGCTGAAACTGTTCGCGGTTTCCAAGAGATACTCGATGGCAAGCATGACGATTTGCCCGAGCAGGCGTTCTATATGGTTGGAACAATCGACGAGGCTGTTGAAAAAGGTAAACAGATTCAACATGAAGCATCGGCTGCAAGTTAAGACTTTTATTGAGGTTCTAAAGGTATCTATTTGTTATGGCTAAACTTCAGCTAGCAGTTGTAACCGCAGAAGGCGAGAGCTTTTCTGGAGAGGTCGATATGGTCGTTGCCCCTGGCGGGCTCGGAGAGTTTACGGTGCTGCCCTCACATGCTCGAATGATTTCGAGTCTAGATCCGGGAATTCTTCGATTTGATCAATCAGGCGAATCTGTTTCATTGGCTTTGAGTGGTGGTTTCTTGGAGGTCTCCGACAATCGTGTGACAGTTTTGGCTGATGCTGCGGAGCGTGACGATGCTATCGATGTTGAACGTGCTGAAGCCGCACTTGTTCGCGCTCAGGAACGACTGGCTTCGACCGAGGCGGATATTGATCTAGAACGTGCAATGGCAGCTGTAAGGCGAGCACGTGTTCGGGTTAATTTAGGTCGGCGACGCCGTGATCGTGTAGTTCAATAGTAAATCTTTTTTAGAGAACTCCCTGAAGTTTTTGGTCTTTACTGTTTATATTTGTTTTTTTGTTTAGTACGTAGTTTTAAAATACGGGTTGGTCTGTCTAGCGCATGTAATAGGTCATAGACTTTAATGATAGGACTGGGTCTATCCCTCTTACCACTACGTCATCTGGAACCTTGGGTGAGAGTGGGGCATAGTTGAGTATTGATTTGATTCCTCCTTCGACTAGGATGTCAATCACTTCTTGTGCGCAACCGACTGGTACTGCCACTATCCCTATTTTGATATCAAGCTTTTCTACAGAATTTGTCAGATTAGAAATTGGCTGAACTTTGAGTCCAGATATTGTTTTACCTATTATTTTTTCACTGTTATCGAATGCTGAGTTTATTATGAAACCTTCAGGTGAGAATCCTGGGTAAGACACGACTGCTCTGCCAAGACGTCCCATTCCAACAACAGCTGCATTCCATGTGCGGTCAAGACCAAGTATGGACCGTAACTTGGTTTCCAACATATCAACGTTGTAACCGCGTCCTTGTTTCCCGAATCGTCCGAAGTATGATAGATCTTTTCTGATTTGCGCAGGAGTCATTTGTAGATGACTGGCTAATTGTTCAGAAGAAATCACATCTCCGCCCAACATATTGGTGAATTGTGAAAGTACGCGGACGTATAGAGGGAGCCGTTGGATTACTACTTCAGGAACTTCTGAAATCAATTCGGTATTGAAGAGATTATTGTTAGTATCTGTCATTAACGAGGGAATTGATATCGTGTATGTCAAATTGTTGAACGATGTACTTTTTATCACAACGTGTTGTAAATCGTATCATCGACTGACTTGACCTGAGCATGTTACTTATGCGCGTTATTTACTTGAAGAAATCTAAGGTTAATTTATGAAATCACGCGATCTCGGTCGCTTTGTAGGGATACTAGGTGCTGCTTTAGTTTTTTTTTCTGGTTGCGTAAGCATCATCTTGGGATTAGTCGACTCAACGCCTGAACAGAGTGGTAATGCACTAGTTTCTAGAGGCCTTATCTTAGTTAGCTTATCCTGTGTTGCTGGATATGGAGCGCGCGTCAGTTTTAACCGCCCAAGTTTTGCATCAGTTGTTTTTATCGGTACTTCAGCTGTTGGTTGTATAGTTGCTTTTCGGAGTTTTGCTATTGCCGGCTTCCTACTACTTATCGCATCGGCCATCACATATTCCAATCGCTATAAGGGATAGTGGATTCAGCTAATTGGAATCGACGGTTTGATGAGGTAATACATGGCTAATTGCTTAAACAAAAAGACCCAAGTTTATTAAACGAGGGTCTTGGCGCTTACGTTCAGCTGCATTTATGCAGCTGAAGTAGTGGTCGCAGGTTTGCCATCAGCCATTACTCTTCGAGCTGACTCTTGCGAGTCGACGGTGAATGAGCATTGAAGGCATGACAACGTCTTGCTGTCCGGATATACCACAAGTTCTATGTCACCGTGGCACTTCGGACATGCTTTTAAGTAAAGCACTGTTTTTTCCTTTTTCTTCGTCCCCGCCTTAATTAGGTCGGAGCGTTTTGATATAAATTGGCTTCGATTACGGTTACGAATCCTGTAATAAATGTCATACCGTGAAAAGAGCCGGCGGAGATAATACTACGAAATATCGCAAGTATCAAGATACCAAAGGTGGATTTCGTTAATATTTGGGTATGCTCTTACCAAGCGTAGATGAATTACTTACGAAATCGCCAATGAAGTTTACATGATCCGTATCAACTATTACAATACGACTCGTGTTATTTACCTTGACGTCGTTAGGTTTTATACGAAGCGGGTATTAAAAGTGCGGCGTACTAACTAGAGGCGTGACTAGGATTTTATAGTGGGCGAGAACGATCGTTATTCGATTAATTCAAACCAAGCTTCGGAATCAGGTATTGGTTGGGATCGGTCCGATAATTTGAACCGATTATTGTCTGAACTATTTGAAATTGCTTCATTTAACGACGATGATCGTAACATACCTGCACTCAGGGAAGATCGTACTCCGGGGCAGATTGGGCGTCGCTCTAAATCTGATAAGACCCCTCAAAGTCGATTCTCAGGTGTGTACGTCATTAGTGTCGCAGCGAGGTTGGCTGAAATGCATCCTCAAACACTTAGGAAGTATGACAAAGAAGGTTTGGTGAGTCCAAAAAGATCTGAAGGTAGCCGAAGGCTTTATTCTGATTCTGACGTTGAGCGTCTACGGGTAATTAGAAGGCTTGTAGATGAGCTGGGGTTGAATCTGAATGGTGTTAGTTTGGTTTTGGATTTGGTTCGTTCTTTGACAGACATTGTTTCGCTTTTGGAGAACGGACCAGAAGTATCAGGTACAAGAACAGCAAGAGTCGCCGCCGACGAATTGCGTAATATTCTTTCATATGTCGGTGCATATTAGAACGATCTAGAGTATTAATAAGTTTTTGATTAGAGGGTAGTAGAAAAAATTGTCGGAAAAAAAAGACAAGGTATCGGACGATGATATTACGGGAAATGGAAAAATATCAGATTCAGAGTTGAAGGAAGACCTTCAACATTCCGAAAATGTTTCCAGTGATCAACTCGAGGAAGCTCTTACAGAGAAAGAACAGTTCAAGCGTTTAGCGCAACGAGCCCAGGCTGATTTAATTAATTACCGCCGCCGAATCGAAGGCGAACAGGAATCATCACGTTTGCGTAATCAGCAACGTATTGTGCTGAAGTTCGCAAGTGTTATAGATCAGCTCGATGTAGCTCTAAAAGCAGATGGCGCTAGTTCAGCGAACTCTTCATGGTTTAAGGGAGTTGAGGCAATTTACAAGAACTTTTTAAACACTCTGGCATCCGAAGGATTTGAGAAATTTGAATCTATTGGTGAGGAATTCGATCCTAGAAAACATGAGGCAATGGTTTCTACTGTATCTGTAGATCATGCGCCTAATACTGTGATCAATGAACTTTTGCCAGGATACATCCACAACAATGAAGTGGTAAGAGCAGCTCAGGTAGAAATAGCTGTACCGCCAGATGGAGACGACGAAAAAAGTTAATTCAAAATTTGCTAATTCGGCACATTTGTTTAACTCACTAGACGAATCGATTTGTAAATATTTGTATCGTAAGTTCTGATCTTAGATGGCAGATACAGAAGGAAATAAGGAAAACTAATAAAGCAATGGCAAAGGTTATTGGAATTGATCTAGGTACGACTAATTCAGCTATGGCAGTCATGGAAGCTGGAGAGCCTGAAATCGTTGAAAATGCTGAAGGGCGTAGAACTACCCCTTCTGTAGTAGCGTTCAATGAAAAAACTGATGAACGATTCGTTGGTGAACTTGCTCGTCGACAGATGATCACAAATCCGGAAAACACCGTTTATTCAGCAAAACGATTTATTGGTAGACGTTTTGATGATGAGTCAGTCAGTCAGGATGTAAAGAACGTTTCGTTTAAACTTGCTGCCTTGGACGGTGGTGATGCTGGAATTTTCTTGAACGGAAAAACAAGTCCACCTGCTGAAATTTCAGCGATGGTTTTACGTAAGCTCAAGGAAGACGCTGAGGCAAAACTTGGCGAGTCTGTCGATCAGGCTGTGATCACGGTTCCGGCCTACTTCAATGATGGTCAAAGAGAAGCGACCAAAATTGCCGGTCAGATTGCCGGGCTGGAAGTTTTGCGAATCATTAATGAGCCGACTGCGGCTTCTCTTGCCTATGGTCTCGACAAAGAAGGTGAGCGAACTATTGCAGTTTACGATCTTGGCGGCGGTACGTTTGACGTTACTATACTAGCTCTAGGTGAAGGTGTGTTTGAGGTTAAGAGCACCAACGGTGACACTCATTTGGGTGGTGATGATTTTGATCTCGCTATTGTCGACTTTCTTGCCGATGAATTTAAACAGGAAAATCTTATCGATTTACGAGAAGATGTTTCTGCTCATCAACGACTGAGAGTAGAGGCTGAACGCGCTAAAATTGAGCTTTCTTCTGTTTCTTCCACTGAAATCAATCTTCCTTTTATTTCCGCTGATTCTTCCGGTCCGAAACATCTTCAGAGCACTCTAACGCGAGCCAAACTTGAAGAACTGACCGCCGGGCTGGTAGAGCGTACGATTTCTCCGACCGAGGCAGCGCTTAAAGACGGAGGAATTAAGTCTGGTGAAATTGATGAAGTTATTTTGGTTGGAGGCATGACTCGAATGCCGGCCGTAATTGACACAGTTACCAGACTTTTCGGTAAGGAACCAAATCGTAGTATTAACCCTGATGAAGTTGTGGCTGTTGGTGCAGCGATTCAGGCAGGAGTATTGCAGGGTGATGTGAAAGATGTTTTGCTATTAGATGTGACTCCTTTGACAGTCGGTATTGAAACTCTGGGCGGAGTGCGAACTGCACTGATTGACCGTAACACGACTATCCCAACTTCTAAGACAGAGACATTTACGACTGCTGCGGATAATCAATCGAGTGTGGAAATTCATATTTGTCAAGGCGAACGTGAAATGGCCGGTGATAATACTTCGATTGGTCGTTTTAACCTTGATGGAATTCTTCCTGCCCCGCGTGGAGTTCCTCAGATAGCCGTTACTTTCGACATTGATGCAGACGGAATTCTTAAGGTCTCAGCCAAAGATACAGGGACTGGTAAAGAGCAGCATATTACTATTACCGGACGGTCGGGTATGGACGATGCTGAAGTCGAACGACTCATCAAGGAAGCTGAAGAGAATGCAGAATCGGATAAAGTGAAACGGGAGTCTGTCGAGACTCGTAATGCAGCGGAAAGCGCCGTATTTCAAGCAGAAAAAATACTTAAGGATGACGGTGAAAAAATCCCTGCAGACATCAAGAGCGATGTTGAAGCTAAGGTTTCTAGTGTTAAAGATTTACTTGCGGATGAAGCTGCTGATACGGCGACAATCGCAACAGCGACTGATGAATTACAGACTGTTCTTCAGGCAGTTGGGCAAGCTGTTTATGAAGCCAATCAGGCTGCAGGTGGAGATGAAGCCACTGTGGAGGGTGGAGATCAAACATCAGCAGCGGATGATGCTTCGGAAAGCGATGATGATGACACGGTCGAAGGTGAATTCCGCGAAGTATAGGTTGTATAACGTTTGTTGAGTTTCTAAGAACATACTGAAAGCCCTGCCACTATTGGCGGGGCTTTTTGGTAAACGCGTTATTTGATATTGCGGTGCTTTGAACGCAATTGACACGAATTGGTAGAGTTTGTAGTTATGAACCAGTCTATATTTATTGGAATTGACGTAGGAACTTCATCAACCAAAGTTATTGCAGTTAGTCCAGAAGGTCGATTACTTTCCACTGCTATAAACTCAATGTCGATGGTTGTCAGGAGACCAGGCTGGAGTGAGCAATCACCAGAGGACTGGTGGGAAGGTGTATGTACGGGTATTAAGGCTGTTATTGCTGAAATAGGATCTCCAGAAGTGCTTGGTGTAGGTCTATCAGGGCAGATGCATTCACTTGTAGCGCTCGATGTATCTGATCAGGTTATTAGACCGTCAATATTGTGGAACGATGTCAGAACCAGTCGCGAATCGGAATATGTGCGAGAAGTTGTTGGGGAACAAACTCTTCGTAATACAGTTGGCAATCCAGCTCTCGAAGGATTCACTGTCACTAAACTTCTTTGGCTGAAAAATAACGAGCCTGATAATTTCGATAGAATTTCGACTGTTTTACTTGCTAAGGATTATGTTCGGTATCGCCTAACAGGCGAAAAATTTGTTGAGCCGTCAGACGCTTCGGGCACACTATTGTTTGATGTGTTTAAGATCCAATGGTCTGAAAAGGTTTGCGATCTTCTGCAAATAAACAAAAACGTGCTCCCAAGTATTGTTGAATCAGGTGAGATAGTAGGCGGTATTACACCACAAGCCGCTAAAGAAACTGGTTTGTCTCGTGGGGTTCCTGTGGTTGCTGGAGGTGCTGACAATGCATGTGCGGCAACTGGTGCAGGTGCCACTGCTGCAGGTGATTTATTATTGACAGTTGGCACATCGGGCGCAGTTATAGCACCGACGTCAACTCCTATTGTAGATCCCGAGATGCGGATCCATTTAATGCGGCATTGCATCCCCAATACTTGGTACTTGATGGGAGTTATTTTGTCAGCGGGTGCTGCTCTTGAATGGTGGAGAAGAAGTTCAGGTTGTCGAAACTTCGAAGAGCTTGTAGCTGAAGCAATGGGCATGGATCCAGGTGCTGGCGGTGTGACCTTTTTACCCTACTTGACCGGAGAGCGCACACCGCATGCTGACGCTAACGCTAGAGGTGTTTTCTATGGAATGCATAATCAAACTAGTAGAGGGCACATGACTAGGGCTGTTATGGAAGGGGTGGCATTTGCCCTTCGGGAGTCTGTCGATTTAATGGATGCGCTGGACGTTGGATGCGTGGATGCGATTGCGGTAGGTGGCGGTGCTAAGTCTATGGGTTGGCTTCAAATACTAAGTGACGCACTTAATCTACCGTTGCGAACGGTAGGGTCTGGAGAAGGGGCGCCTCTTGGTGCAGCTATGTTGGCTGCGAGTGGAGTAGGTTATTTTCAGTCACCGAAAATAGCGGGTGAAAATTGGCTCCATAATGAGTTGAATATTTATCCTGATCATTTGATATCTGAACAGTATGACGCAGCCTATATGCGTTACAAAAAAATGTATTTTGCGCTGCGAGAAACTTTCGTTGATAATTCAGATTGAGCCCAGACGTCAGACATTGAATTTTGGAAGCACAAATGATCTTATCTGATTAAGCGTTTGGTCGTTATGTTTGCGAATTTCTTGTAGATATTTATCCTCGGTGGTTGGTGGTGGTATGTCGGCAAACGCTCCGATGTTTAGGTTATTGAATTCAGGTGGTACTGAGTTTGGTAGTTCGACTTTAATCATTGTTGCGAATGCCATTGTCCATGCTCGTGCCACGGCAGAAAGATCGTAACCGCCTCCTCCCACTGCAACCCATTTCCCAATCTCACTGCCGAGAAATCCAAGTTTTTTTACTGCTAGATTAAATCCTTGGGTGGTTAGCGACAGGTGTGTTAATGGGTCTTGAAAATGAGTGTCAATACCTAGTTGGGTGAATAGTACGTCGGGGCTGAATGCTCTCACTAATGGTGGAACCACTTCGTCAAACACCCGGTGCCATTCTTCGTCTTTTGTATACGGAGCTAGTGGAACGTTAACTGAATAGCCCATGCCATCACCGGTTCCTGTTTCTTCCACGAATCCTGAACCGGGGAAGAGCCATTTTCCGGATTCGTGTATGGAAATAGTTAGCACCTGATCCGAGTCATAATACCCAACCTGCACTCCATCTCCGTGGTGGCAGTCGATATCTACATATGCGACTTTCAGTCCAGCTTTAACCATTGCTTTCATTGCTATAACTGCATCGTTGAAAACACCGAAACCTGCGGCGCTTCGTGGCATTGCATGGTGGTGAACTCCTCCAGCAGGTGCAAATGCGATATCCGCTCCCCCTGATGTCACTAATTCACTTGCCGTGAGTGTCGATCCAACGCAAAGAGCTGTCGTTTCGAAAATACCAGCGCGCGCCGGATTGTCCGGTGTACCTAATCCAAACTCCACCATTCTTGGTGCAATTGCGCCGTTTGAAATAGCAGAGACACAAGATACGTATTCGGAGTCGTGACTGGTCTCGATTTCCTTTCGGCTTGCTACTCTTGGCTTTAGTTGTGAAACATGCGGTTGATCAAATAGTCGGCACGCTTTGATAAGTTCCTTTGTGTGATGTAGGCGGATCGGACGAAGTGGATGTTCTGTCGAAAGCTCGTATTTGGACAGTTCGTCTGAGTATACGAATGCCACTTTAGCCTGCTGTCGGTAATTGCTCAATTTATTGATGTTTCTGTTAAAACGACTTGTAAGTTAGGAATTGCTCTTTGGTGTTCTTCTTTGCGACTTGAATAGCCATATACCAGTCAGAGTAGAAACTGCTATTAGTATCATAGCGACTATGTTGTTGGCAGATAATTTATTTTCAGGCTCGGCTGATGGATTATTCTCATCCATCTTTGGCATTTCTGTTGTATCAAAGGTCGTTGTGTTTCTTTCAAGCATCCCATTGTCTGTGCTCGATGTGTTTAGAGATTTATAATCGATCAACGGAACATGAATGTCTTTTTGATCTTCATATTGATCATCATCTCTCGTGTCCGTAGACGGTTTGACTAGGGGCTCCGCTCCGAAAAGAGCGCGCCAATCATTTTCCACATCCAGCAAAGGTATGCCGAATGCTGCTTCGAATGCATCGTAGAGTTGTCTGCCTGTATTTATAAGTTGCAGCAACTCAGCGAGATGTGATGGCCCGTACTTTTCTACCAGAAATCCGACAAAGGCTCCAGATTGTGGGTAAAAGATTGCAACATCGCGTCTCAGACCGGGGATGGTTTGCATTTTTGATAGTGAAAGTAAGTCATCGCTAGTGACCGTTGCTCTTAATCTGTTGTTTGAAGGTTCTGATGATCCCGATTCAAGAAACCTTGCAATTCCTTCGTCGAGCCAAGATGGGATACCGCGAAAAGCTGATGAAATCGCCTCGTGTGTGTATAGATGCGCTAACTCATGTGTGAACGTCTTAGAGTTCATTTGACCTTGGACGAAAAGTCGATATTTTGGTTGTGCGAATCCGGTGAAAAAATGTTGATTTGTCGCAGTTTGGCTAACTGTTGGGAATGATGGAGTTGCCTGCTGTACCGTAGGGAATACGATTGCTTTTATTTTTGGCGGATTAGTGACACCTGTAGTTGCCGCGATATCGGGAATCCGTGAGTTTACCTCCTCAATGAGATCGTAAACCTCATTAGAAGATATGCCGTAATAAATGATGCTGTATCCGTTGCCATTAGCGCGTTCCCAATCCCGATCTGGATCTAGATATTCAATTGAGTTTGAGGATGAGATTCTAGTAGCGTAATCTGTGAATTCAAATTCAATGGTGAACTCTGTTCCAGGAGGATAGTAAGAGCCTGCCCCTGTTGGTATTTCGAAGTTTATTAAAACGTGGTTTTCGCTAAAGTCAAAATCTGATTTAGACGTGTTTTCTGGATAGGCATATGACCAGATTGTCCCATTACCTTCGGGGCGAAAAAGTATTCGAATTGCTTCTTTATCTTCAGCGTTTAGAACAATGTCTCCCAGATCGATTGTTGTTAAAACTGAAATTTTTTCTCCATAGTCTATTTCGACTTGTTGATCAATTATTTCAGGTAGAGCCCCAGATTGTGCGTTTACTGTTCTCAAGTCATAACTGGAGACCAAAACAACTAACGTAAGTATGAAGATCCATAAGGGGTGCATGTGCGGGTGGGAAAAATGGTTAGTTGTAGCTCGTTTCATTACCGATAAAGTTATACATAATTATGTGTTATTTGGTTGTTTCGCGAAAATTAAGACATTGAAGTAATCAATTTATTCGCGCAACCAAAATTGGTTCTACTCAGTTAACCTGAATTTCAATGAATTCATAATATGAAAAATAAAGATTATTTAGGTGCGATATATTTGTGCATCTTTAGTTAGGCGAAAGCAGACCATGCGTTATTATCAGTATTTGAAGAGCGGTTCAAAGCATGTCGGTGTCGAAGATGATTTAGAACAGATTGCTGATCTGACGGACATTAATTCCCAGATTGAATCAACCCTCGATTTAATGAAGGTTGCTGCAATTACGGACTCAGATATAGATTCGGTTGCAAGACGAATTCTCGAATTTAGCTCAGTTCCTGAAACGATTTCAACTTCTAAATTCTTCGATTTAGCTAAATCAGATAACCAAGCAATTACTTTACTACCGCCCGTAGACGCTCCTGAGGTTTGGGCTTTTGGTGTGACTTATATGGATTCAATGCGAGAACGCCAGGCGGAGAGCGGATCACCTGATGTCTATGCAAAGGTATACGACGCTGATCGTCCTGAAGCTTTTTTCAAAGCTACTCTTGACCGTCTACAGTCTCCGTTTTCACAAGTTGGCATTAGGGCTGATTCGGGTTGGGACGTTCCCGAGCCTGAGTTGGCTTTTGTGACATATGGCGGAAAAATCGTTGGTTATACCTGCGGTAACGATATGAGCAGTCGCACAATTGAGGGTGAAAATCCTCTCTATTTACCACAGGCAAAGGTTTACGATAAGTCGGCTTCGCTTGGTCCTGCATTAGTGTCTAGAGAGTCTATTGGGGATCCACAACGGTTAAGCGTAACTCTGGTAATCGAACGAGGAGGACAAGAGGCTTTTCGTGGGCAAGCAGACACCTCGGATATGAAGAGAGATTGTGACTATTTGTTCGATTGGTTAGTGCGTCACAATTCTATACCAGACGGCACCTCAGTGATGACGGGTACCGGGACGATCCCTCCTCCTGAATTCACACTGGGCGAAGGTGACGTTGTACACATCACAATCGATAAAATAGGGACACTAACCAACACTGTAGTTGTTGTATAAAACCACGAAACATAAATGGTCTGCTTTCTTGGTGGTCACTAACTTTACGGTGTTTGTGATATTTCCGTTGGGCTGTACTTCAGTTTCTGTAACTCCGGGACCAAAACAGGAATTGCCCCTCCCACATCGATCCCTCCGACGTTTGTACGAATTGCTGTTACCCCAAAGCCAACTGAAACCCCGACCCCTACCGCTACTCGTGTTCCGACTGTTCCGCCAGCCTACTTGGATGATGGACCACCGGTATTTTCTCTTTCAGTCGACCCTGAATTGGTAGAAGACAAACCAGAAGATTCGATAATTTTTCAGAGGTGGAGTGAATACCTCACAAACACCAAGATTAAACGTAGTGAAAAAGATGTCCCGACTCATTTTTGCTCAGATGGGACCGTGATGAGAGATGATCAATTGCACGAATCGATTGAAAACTGGCGGATCTGGGGATCACCAGCTGTTGCTTCTTGGGATTTGGGTACCGTTAACGTAGCTGTAGACGTGTACAGTGGTCGTTGAGCAGGACGAGAATGGTACATGCTTACCCTTGTTCGTAAGGGAGGTGAGGTGTTCCTTAGGAACAACCCTTTTCCGGCAAAACTTCACATAGAGCGTGGTGAACTTTGCTTGTTACAGCTTTAATTTATCTGATTCCTGTTATGCACCTATTCACTTCATAATTTGTCGCCCTAGCTACGTACTCGAGTCCAAGGTGCAGCGTAAACTTACAGAGCAAATTACGTGATATTAAATTTAGATACGAAGTGATAATTGACGATCGAGGGTGAATATAAAGTGGCAGAACCTACAGGTACTATCGACGTTTTAGCGGTCAAAAAACTTGCATCAAATATTCGTGATTCTATACAGCGAGTTATTGTAGGAAAATCGCAAACAATTGATATTGCGATATTAGCCCTTTTATGTCGTGGACACGTGTTACTTGAAGACGTCCCAGGGACCGGAAAAACTTCTCTAGCCAAGGCATTAGCGGCTTCTCTCGAATGCGACTTTGGTCGAATACAATTCACTCCTGACCTAGTTCCAGGCGACGTACTTGGCGTGAATTTTTACAATACCGCCAAGGGAGAATTCGAGTTTCGTAAGGGACCGATTTTTTCACAGATACTTCTTGCAGATGAAATCAACCGAGCTACACCACGCACACAATCATCACTCCTAGAGGCTATGCAAGAGCGTCAGGCTTCTATCGATGGTTTGACTACTCCATTGCCCGAGCCGTTTATGGTCGTGGCTACGTTAAACCCGGTGGAAATGGAAGGCACCTTTCCCTTACCAGAAGCCCAGTTGGACCGTTTCATGTTGCGAGCATCTCTTGGATACCCTGATCGCAATGAAGAATCTTCAATGCTTGATCGTTTCAGTCGTGAAAAAGATCATAGTGTAGCTACTAATTCGGTAAGCGCCCAAGATCTGATCGGTGCTATGGATGTTGTTGATACCGTTACGGTCAATGCAACGGTTAGGGATTATCTTTTAGAAATTATTACAAGAACGCGTGACAGTAATAGTTTGCGGTTAGGTGCTAGCCCTAGAGCTTCTCTGGCATTGCAACATGCGGCTCAGGGATGGGCTGCGATGAACGGTAGACAATACGTTTTGCCTGATGACATTAAGTATTTGGCAGTTCCGGTGCTTGCCCATCGATTGATAGCAGAAACCACTACACAACTGCGCGGACAACCGACAGCTGAAATCGTTTCTAGCATCGTTGAATCGACACCTGTGCCTATAGAGCGAGAATAAAAGGAATGTATAAGAACTGGCGGTTGAAAGAACAGTTAGAGGGTCATCGACGTCCAGATATAAATATTTCGAGAGGAACTGCCTTAAATCCGTTAGGTGAGTTGTTTGTAATACTTTTGATAATAGTAGTAATTGTTGGAGCTGTTTCTCACGAGATTCTAATTAGTGCGGTTGGTGTATTAGCGTTCGTGGTGGCGATGGTCTCTCGACTGTGGGCCGCTTTATCTATTGAGGAATTAACTATCGATCGTGACGTATCAGTAAACCATGCCTTTCAAGGAGACGATATCGAAGTTACTTTCACCATAGAAAATCGAAAGCCACTTCCGGTTCCTTGGCTAGAGATCAGCGAGTACGTGCCGCGTGGTTTGCTTATCGAAGGACGTAACGAGGTTGAACAGGCTTATCTTGGAGGGGCCGAAATGAAAATATCCGCTTCCCTCGGCGGATACGAACGATTGAAGGTTAAGAAGAAAATAACCGCGTTGTCTAGAGGAACTTATAGACTTGGTAAAAGTAACCTTCGCAGTGGCGACCTTTTTGGGTTGTATCCTTCTGAGGCGAGCCTTCAACATACCCCATGGTCAATATTTGTTTACCCAAAAATTAAGGCTATGACAGGATTCATGCTTCCGGCTAGGCGACCTATTGGCGATTCAATATTCAAAGAACGGCTTTGGGATGACCCATCGCGACCGGCTGGTGTACGTGAATACCAGCCAGGAGATCCGATAAAACGTATTGATTGGAAAGTTACTGCTCGTCGTGATCAGATGTTCGTTAGGCAGTTTGACCCTAGTGTTTCCGAGCACATGGTGATTTTTTCTGAGGCAATAACTACCGATGTGCCATGGGAAGGTTATCGTTCTGACGTTTTGGAAGGGTCAATGACCGCTGCAGCATCTATAGCTGATCACGCTTTACAACTTGGTTACAAGGTGGGTCTTATTACTAACGGTGTGAGTTCTAGCGCTGCGTCGCATGCTGTGATTACACCGGGCTCTGGGCCGTCACATCTAAATGCTTTGCTGGAGTCTTTGGCGATGGTACATCCCATCGGTGTTCGTAGTCTGGATGAGTTGGCTAGGAGCCGGCGTGGTGCAATACCTTCAGGCTCAACAATAATTCATATCGGAGGTATTTATCATCCGCGAACGATTAATTACTTGAGATGGTTATCCGATTCTAATCATCCGGTTATTCTTTTGCATACTGGACGAGAAGATCCGCCGGAATACACGGAATTTGAAATCAGGGATGGTCGAGCGATGTTTCTTGATTCATCAGATAGATCAACTTCAAGTGAATTCCAGAGACCGAGCAAAAAATCATCGCAA
This sequence comes from Dehalococcoidia bacterium UBA1332, assembly GCA_002306745.1. Classification (GTDB taxonomy): domain Bacteria; phylum Chloroflexota; class Dehalococcoidia; order Lucifugimonadales; family Lucifugimonadaceae; genus Lucifugimonas. The sequence goes on from DBSW01000169.1 coordinate 22,578, forward strand.
TGGGACAACTTACCAGTATCCGGTCAGATGTCGGCGAGTGGTAACAAAAGTGCATAACTACACAGCTGTCTCTTTTGGATCTCTTGTTATTGTTGAGAGTATATGGTGGTTTTCTATTCTTGCTGTAATTGGTGGTCTGTTGGGTCTAGGTGGAGCACCTTTGCCATGGATCTCAGTGATGTTTTTGCTGGCTTCAGGAGTTTTTTCGGCGTGGATTTTTGGTGGAGTTAAGGGTGACACTGCTACCGTCGCGATTGGTCAAGCCTTTGTTGCTCTCATTGTCTTTTATTTTGCGTTAGCAACGGTATCCGTTTTCGAAACATGGTCTTTTAAGATCGCGTGGCCTGTCGACACATTTGGTGGAGCATATGGCGCTGATGGTGTGGTTGATGTGATGTTCGGCGTGTTGTCTGCAGTATGTCTTTGGTATAGAGCACAAGGACTTGTGGTGGAAGGCGGTGTTGCCCGTCGATTAAGTCGAGCATTTAAGTTAGGCACAGCATTTATTGCTGTCGCTCTTTTGTTTCAGCACGGGGTTATTCAGTACGACATCGGTATAGCTCCTTTATTGCTGCCGTTTTTTGGCGCCGCTTTGATTGGTATGGCTGTAGCAAGAATTCCAAAATCAGAGACCGTTAGCCAGGCTTCGTGGCCATTGGTCATTGGTATATCAGTTAGCGTAATTCTGGGTCTTGGTGCATTTGGTGGCGTGCTGACAGGTCGATACGGGGATATTGGAGTTAGAGGATTTGTAAATATATGGGGTGCACTCGTAGATGCGGTTTTGTGGGTTTTACGTTATCCAATAGAGTGGATAATGACCGCTATTTGGAACCTAATATTATGGTTGCAGAGCCTATCAGATGCAGAAGAAAAAGAAGTTGAGCGGGATGCACCCGGGGCGTTTGCAGAGGATATGGTTAATCCGGCTGCCGAACGTAGTGAAGAGGTAACTAATTTTGCGATTGAAGCTTTACGTTGGCCGCTTTCGATTCTGCTTTTGCTAGGCCTATTCTTTGTTTTGATATTTGCATATCGACGATTCTCATCTCGTGTGGAGAATTCGAGCTATAGCGAGCGAGAATCGATTAGAGGTGAAGCGGATGCTCGTGCCGATATGGCTAGACTTTTTAAGAATTTATTACCTGGGTGGCTGCGGATAGGCACAAAAAATGTATTGTGGAAATGGCCTGAAAATCAATCGGGAATTTCGGAAGTTTTTTTGCTGTATTTTGATACGATAGCTCACGCGGCTAAGCTTGGTATGACCTATGAAGCAGCACTAACACCGAATGAACGTGTGGGGGTTTTGGGATCATTTCTGCCGGATGCACCCGTTGTAAAAATTACTTCGAGTTTTAATGATGCTTGCTATGGGCTAATTCCTTCTAGTCTGGACGAAATTAGCCAGTTAAGAGAAGAGTTAGAGATTGCTGTTAGTAAGTCCAAGCAATACGACTACAGCTAGATATTGACCTTTTCTCGTTACGTTATTTATGCCGAACAGGCTCAGGCAGGGTGATTACTCGCAGTAAATTAGTCGTCCCTGGGATGCCGATGGGTAACCCCACAACGGTTACAACTACATCTCCTACTTTCGCGATTTTAGTTTCTAGGGCCAAGTCTGAAGCTGCATGGAACATCGCTTGGATTTCATCGTAATGATTAACCGTAATTGGTATTACGCCCCATCTAAGTGATAGTTTTGCTCCAGCCGAGAACTTGGTGGTTAATGCGAGCAAGGGAGTTATCGGTCGATAGGAGGCGACTCGTCCTGCTGTGCTACCTGATTCAGTAAAAGCGATTATCGCCTTCGCTTTTAGACTGGCTGCTACGACACCAGCGCTATGGGCGATAGAGTCATCAACTTCGAGTCCGCCTTTTGATGCCACATGACGTCGACGATCCGCAAGCATTGAGTACTCTAGATATCTTTCTGCACGTTTAGCTATTTTGGTCATCGCTTGAACGGCTCTGAACGGGTGTCGTCCGATAGAGGTTTCGGCTGACAACATAATAGCGTCCGTTCCATCGCGAACTGCATTGTATACATCCGTAGCCTCAGCGCGTGTCGGGGACGGAGAATCAATCATAGATTCCATCATCTGTGTAGCAGTTATAACCGGTTTGCCTATTTCATTAGCCATTCGGATTATTCTTTTTTGAACCGCTGGAACTCGCTCAAATGGAAGTTCGACGCCTAGGTCTCCGCGTGCCACCATAACTGCATCGGACTCTGTGAGAATTTCTTGAAGATTATCTACTGCCTGCTGGATTTCTATTTTGGCAACTAGTTGAGGATTAATTCCGGATACAGCTAGGTGCTTTCTTACTCGATCTACGTCTAATCCATCTCTTACGTATGAAAGACCGACAAAATCTATATCGGATGACGCTACCCAATTTAGCGCTTTTGATGTTTCATCGGTGAAATAGTCGACAGTCGTAGTATTGCCTGGAGCCGTTATAGCCTTATTTGGCTTCATTGAACCACCCAATGTCACCCGACAGATAATTTCTTCTTGGTTGATGTCCTCAACTTTCAGTTCTATCGAACCCTCATCAATTAGAATCATCGCTCCTTTTTTGATGTCCTTATGAAGACCTTGAGGCCAAACGTTCGCTCGTTCAGTGGTGCCTTTGCATGGTGTACGCTGGAGGCTGAAGCTATCGCCGGTGGTTAACTTAATTTCTGGTTCTGACATTTCACCGACTCGGTATTTAGGACCTGGCAGGTCAGCTAAAATGCCTATAGCCACACCCATTTCACGAGAAGCCTGGCGAACTATATCCACGTATTGATCGTGTTCATTTCTGTGCCCATGGCTCAGATTTAGCCTCGCGACAGACATTCCAGATCGGATCAGGCGCTTTATTTTTGTCATTGTTCCTGTCGCAGGACCAATGGTGCAGACGATTCTGGTCCTTGCTCTGCTTTTCAAGAACGTTGGCAGTGGATATGAAATATTTGTGTCCGGCAAGCGCGTCTCCTGCAATAAATATTTTATTTCTACGATTATTTGCTTAGATTTGTTATGGCATTATCGCGCATACATACTTTGAATCACTCGTTCGCGTGTATTTTATGCCAGTATTGAGTTCACACATTTGACACAAAATCTGACAGGTCTACTATTCATATAACACTCTGTATTTTTTGTTTACTTTTTATCAGTTTGGGAAAACCTCGTGACAATCGCACAATCTTTGCTCGCGCTACAAGACACTGATCAGGCGTTAGCTTTACGTCGTCGGGAATATCGAGAAATTGAGGCGGAACTCGCTTCGGAGGGCGGTATCCCTGAACTGCGTGAAAACTGTGAGAAAACCCGAAAACTTGAACTTGAAGCGAAAGTTGAAACTGCGAGACTTGAGTCTGATATGGCTACCCTAAAGGAGCAAGTCAATGAGCTTGAAACTAGGTTATATGGTGGATCTATCACTAACGTTCGAGAATTAACTGCTATTGAAACTGAACATGCAGGTGCTAGAAGAAATCTTGCGAAAGTCGAAGAATCAATTGCCCCCGCTGAAGTAGCTGTTGAACACGCTAGGAAGAAGTATGAAGACCTGACGAAGGAACTTGCTGAGCGTGAGAAGAGTTGGAAGGATAGAAAAGTTGAACTTCGCAAAAGAATGGCGACACAAGGTGCTGCGTTTAACGAGATGCTCGAGGCTCGAAACGTTGAGGCGGCTCAGATACCAGAAGAAGATTTGGCTAGATACAACCGCCTCTTTAGGTCTAACCGTGGTGTAGCGGTTGTAAAAGTTGATCGTGGTGTTTGCCAAGGGTGTCACGTAAGATTGCCAGTTGGTGAATTAACTCGTCTCCGGGCGTCCGACGGACCTATTCCCTGCAGTTATTGTAGGGCACTATTGACTGAGCAATAATTGCGAGCAGTCGGTTTTCATAGCGAACCCGCGAAAATGTCAAGTGCGTCTCGTGATACGCAATTTCACGAGGATTTAATACATTCAAACGATCGTCTTGACTCAAGGTCTGAGATTGAGATCTACGCTCATCGTAATTCTCATCACATAATAAATTGGTATGAACCATCCGAAGACGAAACTGCAAACGATTTCAATGCCCGTAATCAAAGGTATAGGCAGATGATTGCTTCGTTCAGCGGTCCTGATGCACAACTCGCTCTTGTCCTTGTGCCGGACGCTTCTCATCTTGCTCAAGACCTCGAGACATTCGTCAGTCGTTTACTAGAACTGGACCGGCTTGGTACAGAGGTTAGATGCACTGATCCTGACCTGCCTGATCCGTTACAAAGTGGCGAAAAACTGCTTGACCTAGGCGGTGAGTCATCTCAAAGGCAGTTGCGTATTAAAACCGCGGTTTTATCAAAAGCCTCGCGAGGCGAGGTGCTTGGACGCACTCCATATGGATATGAGGCTGGTCCTGATGGACTATTAAGAATAGTGGATCAAGAAGCCGAAATCGTAAAGGAGATTTTTAAGGCATATGCAGGGTCTAAGTACTTTGAAGATGCGAAACTGTTTGAAGGGCCAGGATTACGGGCGATTGCTAGATCACTAAACAATAGAGGGATAGTTACCAGAACAGGTAGACCATGGTCTGCATTGGCGATATCGGGGATTTTGAAAAATCGAACATATCTGGGGACTTACGCTAGATATGGGGTGAGAATAGCTGGTAGTCATGAGCCTTTGGTTGATCGAGAAATATTTAACCGAGCTGACGCCGTGATCAAAAGTCGAACTCCGGTTAGGAGCCAAGCATCGCAGCAGCCATATATTTTTGGTGGCATAGCTCGTTGTAGTCTTTGCGGTCGAGGACTCAATGGGCTAACTAGACGCCGGGTTTGGAAACGTAGCGATGGGTCATCGATTTCTAAGTCTTATCGATATTATGAATGTCCTTCCCGAGATGCCAATCGAGAACGTATGTATGGATCGTTTCGCCATTCAACATGGCGTGAAAATGACCTTGAGGATGCTGTGCGAGAAAAGGTTGCGCGTTGGGGCATCCGCATCAAAAAAAAACTTCGACCATTCACTAAAGACAAGGCTGCTCATGAACTCTCCGAAGCAGAGAGATACTTCAAACGATCCGTACGATTGGTTGCTTCAGCTTACGGAACTTTAGGCGATCTAGAGTCACCTCTAGATCAATTATCTAAGGCGCGAAAGGCTGTTAATTTGGCTAAAGAAGCGTCGAGTGGTGCGGGAGATATTTTGGAAATTGATCGTCTTGTCAATGATTTACTGTCCTCCGAGATTGATCCTGCACGATTGGCTGCCCGTGCTTTGATCGAACGAGTAATTGCGAGTGAAGAGCAGTTTGAGGTGATTCCGCGCACATAGAGAATCTGTTGGAGGTAAGTGGCTTCTTGAACATGGTTAATACTTTACTTGTGTTTTGCAGGTAACCTAGTATATGTCGCGAGGAGGATGGACGGTCGCTGCTGCTTTAATAGCAGGAGAGGAAAGTCCGAGCACCTCATGAATCAGAGTGCCTGCTAACAGCAGGGCGGGGTGACCCGACAGACAGTGCAACAGAAAACATAACGCCTTGATAAACGAATCAATTCGAACATTCAAGGTAAGTGTGAAAAGGTGCGGTAAAAGCGCACCGCTCGTGTGGTGACATACGAGGCAAGGTAAACCTCACTCGGTGCAAGACCAAATAGGGAAGCG